>JAVEDA010000045.1 GCA_030841195.1 Actinomycetota bacterium
GCGGGTGGCGACCTCACAAGGGTCCGGCATCCCGCTGATGATCAGCACCGACCAGGAGCAGGGGGTCGTCACCAGGGTCGGACCCCCGGCCACCCAGCTGCCCGGCAACATGGCGCTGGGCGCGGGACGCAGCGTGTCCAACGCGTACGACGCGGCCCAGATCAGCGGCAAGGAGCTGCGGGCGATCGGCATCACCCAGAACTTCGCACCGGTGTCCGACGTCAACGTGAACGCGCAGAACCCGGTCATCGGTGTGCGGTCCTTCGGGTCCGACCCGTCGTTGGTGTCCGACCTGGTGTCGGCGAGTGTCGACGGCTTCCAGAGCGCCAACGTGGCCGCCACCGCGAAGCACTTCCCGGGTCACGGCGACACGGCGACCGACAGCCACTACGGCGTGCCGATCATCAACCACACCCGGGCCCAGTGGGACAGCATCGACGCCCCGCCGTTCCGGGCCGCGATCAGCCGCGGCATCGACACGATCATGACGGCGCACATCGTCGTCCCCGCGCTCGACCCGTCCGGGGTGCCGGCCACCCTCTCGAAGCCCATCATCACCGACATCCTGCGGGGTGAGATGGGGTACGACGGCGTGGTCATCACCGACGCGCTGACCATGCAGGGCGTGCGGGACGGCTTCGGCGACGACCGCATCCCCGTGCTGGCACTCAAGGCCGGCGTCGACCAGCTGCTGATGCCCGCCCCTGGCAAGCTGGACATCGCCTACAACGCCGTGCTCGACGCGGTGCGCACCGGAGAGCTCACCGAGGCCCGGATCGACCAGTCCGTGCACCGCGTGCTGAAGCAGAAGATGACGCACGGCCTCTTCAAGCCGAAGAACGTCTTCGTGGACGAGTCGCAGGTCGGCTCCCTGGTCGGCACCAATGCGCACCAGCAGCGGGCCCAGGAGATCACCGACACCACCGTCACGCTGGTGAAGGACGACGCCAACACACTGCCGCTCGCCAAGGGCGACCAGAAGATCCTCGTCACCGGCGCCAGCGTCACCCCCGGCCTCGCCGAGCGGATCTCCGCTCGCGGGCCGGCCGCCACGGCGTACAACACCGGCACTGCGCCGAGCGACGCGACCATCGCCGCTGCCGTGGCGAAGGCGCAGGCCAGCGACCAGGTCGTCGTCGCCACCAACAAGGCCTGGACCAGCGCCGGGCAGCAGAAGCTGGTCACGCAGCTGCTGGCCACCGGGAAGCCGGTCGTCGTGGTGGCCGTGCGCGATCCCTACGACATCGCCTACTTCACCGACGCACCGACCTACCTCGCGACGTACTCCACCACCGCGATCTCCGTCGAGTCCCTCACCCGGGTGCTCTTCGGCGAGGTCCAGCCCGGAGGGTTGCTGCCGGTCGCGATCCCCACCGCCGGCGACCCGGGCACGACCCTGTACCCGTTCGGCCACGGCCTGACGTCCACGTCATGAGTCAGGAGCACGACATGACCGACCCGACCGAGAGGCAGACCCGGCCGCCCGGCCTCGGCCGACGGGGCTTCCTCGGCGCCTTCGGTGCCGCGGCCGCAGGAGTGGCCGCCGGCCCGACCCTGGCCGGCCCGGCCGCTGCCGCGACCGCACCGACTGGCGGCCAGCCGGTCCGGACCGGCATCCAGGAGCTGATCGCTAGCGACTACGCCGTGCTCCGCGGGCAGAAGGTGGGCATCGTCACCAACCCCACCGGGGTCCTGCCCGACCTGACCCACGAGGTCGACGTGATGGCGGCCTCGGACCAGGTCGACCTGGTGGCCGTCTTCGGACCGGAGCACGGCTTCCGGGGCACGGCACAGGCCGGCGGCTCCGAGGGCAACTACGTCGACGAGCGCACCGGGCTGACGGTCTGGGACACCTACCTGAAGAGCGGCGAGGCACTGGCCGAGATCGTCCGTCGCTCCGGCGTCGACACGATGGTCTTCGACATCCAGGACGCCGGTGCGCGGTTCTACACCTACATCTGGACGATGTACGACTGCATGGTCGCGGCTGCCGTGACCGGCACGCGGTTCGTCGTCCTGGACCGGCCCAACCCCACGACCGGACGGGTGCCGCGCGGCCCGGTGCTCGACCGGGCCTTCGCCACGTTCGTCGGCCGTCGCGAGATCTGCCAGCAGCACGCCATGACCGTCGGTGAGCTGGCTCTGCTCTTCGCCGCGGAGTACCTCCCGGACGAGACCGACCAGCCGCTGCAGGTCGACGTCGTACGGATGCGCGGCTGGGACCGCCGGCAGGCGTTCGCCGACACCGGGCTGCCCTGGATCCTGCCGTCGCCCAACATGCCGACCGCGGACACCTCGCTGGTCTACCCGGGCACCTGCATGTTCGAGGGGACCAACTTGTCCGAGGGCCGCGGGACGACCCGCCCGTTCGAGCTGGTCGGCGCGCCGTACGTCGACGAGCGGTGGGCCAATGCGCTGCGCGACCAGGGACATCCGGGTGTGCTGATCCGGGAGGCCTACTTCACGCCGACGTTCTCCAAGCACGTCAACACGGCCTGCGCGGGCGTGCAGCTACAGGTGAGCGACCCCTCGTCGTTCGATGCGTTGCGCACCGGCACCGCGATGATCGTGGCGGCCAAGAGGATCTACGGATCGGCCTTCGCCTGGCGCTCGGACAACTGGATCGACAAGCTGACCGGCTCCACGAGGTTCCGGACCATGGTCGACGCCGGTGCATCGACCGACGAGGTCGTGGCCGCCTGGCAGGACGAGCTCGCCGCCTTCGACGCCACACGACAAGAGCACCTGGTGTACGGACCGTACGGCGGAGGCCAGTGATGACGCCGTGGGCGGTGCAGCTCGCGGGTTGGTCCGCCCCGTCCACCTGAGCGGAGTAATTTTCCTTCATGTCCGGAGCCGCGAACGTCGATGCCACCCCGTCGACCCCTGACGGCCAGGGTTCCGCCTCTCTGGCCGTGCGGCTGCGCGCCATCCTGCCGTCCCTGTCGCGCTCCGAGCGACGAGTGGCGCAGGAGGTGCTCGAGGACCCGCGGGCGGTCGCCGCCAGCACGATCAGCGAGCTGGCACAGAAGTGCGGCACCTCGGAGACCACGGTCATCCGGTTCTGCCGGACCCTCGGCCTGTCGGGCTACCCGCAGCTCCGCCTGACCCTGGCCAGCGAGTCCGGCCGCGCGGACAACGGAGTGCGCGTGGTCGGCAGCGACATCGGCCCTGGCGACGACCTCGCGGCGATCGTCGAGAAGATCGCCTTCGCCGATGCCCGGGCGGTCGAGGAGACGGCGTCCCACCTGGACGTCGCGACGTTGCAGGCCGTGGTCGACGCGCTCGTCGCCGCCGGCCGCATCGATGTGTACGGCGTGGGGGCCAGCGCGTTCGTGGCGATGGACCTCCAGCAGAAGCTGCACCGCATCGGTCGGATCGCCTTCGCCTGGTCCGACACCCACATCGCCCTGACCAGCGCCGCGCTGCTGCAGCCTGGCGACGTGGCGATCGGCATCTCGCACACCGGCGTCACGTCCGACACCATCGACGCGCTCGCTCAGGCCCGCCGTAGCGGTGCGACCACCGTCGCCCTCACCAACTTCCCGCGCTCTCCGATCGTCGAGGTGGCCGACTACGTGCTCACCACGGCGGTGCGCGAGACGACATTCCGCAGTGGCGCGATGGCGAGCCGCCTGGCGCAGCTGACCCTGGTCGACTTCATGTTCGTCGGCGTCGCCCAGCAGACCACCGCCGAGACGCGGGCAGCGCTCGAGGCGACGCTCGCCGCCGTCAGTGGTCACCGGCTCAAGCCCGATCGCGGCGGCAGCACCAAGCGCCGCCGGTAGCTGTTCGGGTCAGCTGGATCTCATCGGGGGGCATGCGCGTCGAGCCGGGCGCGCTGTGTCGCGGACTGGTCGCTTCCGGGGGCGAAAACGCGTCAGGAAGCCCCGCAACTCACCACTCTGCCACCTCACCGGACGGGCGGGGGCCCGCACGGGCGCGCTTGCGCAGGCCCGAGTACCTCGGGGAGGGAGCGGGTGACGAGAATCGAACTCGCACTGTCAGCCTGGGAAGCGCCGGTGCGACCGCGCGAACTCACAAAAGGTCCTGGAATCAGATCGTCCTAGCGCTCGGCGTCTCGGAAGGCCGCACGCCAGAGGTTCGCCGACAAGGTCCAGTCCCGGGCAGGCTCCACGATCGAACAGCCGGATTGCTACGCGTCATCACCCTGTGAGAACCAGGGTTCGTCACCCAGCTGCCGGGCGAGGCTCTGTGGCGCCGAGTACGTGAACCGATGTCGTGCACGACCGGGACCGCACCGAGCCGCGACTACCGACATCATCCGAAAGCCCGCATCGGCTCAACGCAGGCCAGGCGCCGGGCGCCGGGCACCTACCCCGAGCCGTCCTGTCGGGCGCTTCGCCGGGGCGCCCGCTCCCGCCTCGCCGGGAACCTCCGGCATCGCCGGGAAGGCCTCGCTCTGAAACTTGCTGAGCTCCGGGTCGTGGTTCATCAGGACCACGTCGGACAGCTCCCGCATCCGTTCCAACGAGTCGAGGGCCTGTTCCGCCGACGTGAGGCCGCCTGGTGGGGTCGGGACGGTGAAGTTCTCCATCACGCACGCCGCGTCACCCGCGATGCAGAGGACGCCCTGTGCCGTGTTCACCAGTACGGACTGGTGTCCGCGGGAGTGTCCTGGGGTCTGGATCAGCCGGATGCCGGGGCGTACCTGGTGGTGGTCGTTCGCCACCAGGACGTAGTTCTGGAAGGTCACGGCGTCGTCCGTCCAGGGGAAGTCATAGAGCCAGCGCTGGGTGGCGATCGGGTCCTGTGCGTACTCCCACTCGACCGCGGAGACGTAGAACTGCGCGTCCGGGAGCAGCAGGTTGTTTTCGGCGTGGTCGTAGTGCAGGTGGGAGTTGATGACCGCGTCGATGTCGGAGAGCCGCCAGCCGATCCCCGCGAGCGCGGCGGGCAGTGTCTCGTCGTCCTCCCGTCGGTGCGGGACGTACCTGTTCCAGTCGGCCGGCTCGCCGAAGCCCGTGTCGACCAGCATCCGCACGCCGTCACCCTCGACGGCGGCGCCCCAGACGGGGATATCCATGGACACCCCCGGGTCGACGCCGTAGGTCATGCCCGACTTGTCGACCGTGATCGTCCCCAGCCGCAGCGCCGTGACGGTGTAAACGGGTAGCGGCATGATCCTTCTCCCATTGTCGCGAAACCGATTGCTAAGACTATCGTGACTCTGCGGTCCGGCACCAGATACTCTGCGAGCCCACACCGGCGCCGGACATGGTGCCGTGATGCCGTCCGCCCACCGACCGAGGGAGCGCAGCTTGTCGACGATCTACGATGTCGCGCGGCTGGCCAACGTGTCGCCGGCAACGGTTTCGCGCGTGCTCAACGACCGCAGCGACGTCAACCCGGAGATGGCAAGACGGGTCCGGGCATCAGTCGAGATGCTCGGTTACCGACCCAACAGCGTCGCTCGGAACCTGCGACGGCGCGTGGCTTCCGTCTGGGCGCTCATCATCTCTGACATCGAGAACCCGCACTTCACCGCACTGGTGCGTGGTGTCGAGGACGTCGCGAGCAGCAACGGCTACTCGGTCGTCCTGTGCAACTCCGACGAGGAGCTAGGCAAGGAGCGCTCTTACATCGACGTCGCCCTCGCCGAGCGGATGGCAGGTGTGGTGATCTCACCCTCCTCCGACCGGGACAGCGCGATCGGCCCGCTCCTCGACGCCGGGGTCCCGGTCGTTACGATCGACCGCCGGTTGCGCAACTCACCGGTGAATTCCGTTGTGGTCACTAACAAAAAGGGCGCCCAGGAGGCTACCCGTCATCTGCTCGACGGCGGCTATCGCCGCGTCGCGTGCATCACCGGGCCGACGCGCACGACCACGGCATCTCAACGACTCGCCGGGTATCGGGCCGCCCTGAGCGAGGCTGGAGTCGAGCACGACCCGAGCCTCGTCGCGGTGGCGGACTACAAGGAGGCCGGCGGCGCCGAGGCCACCCGAACTCTCCTGGCTTTACCCGAACCCCCGGACGCGTTGTTCGTCGCCAACAGCCTGATGACGATGGGTGCTCTCGGCTGGCTCACCGAGGCGGGCGTGTCGATCCCGGACCAGGTCGGGCTCGTCGGCTTCGACGACCTCCCGTGGGCCCGGTTGGTGCACCCCCGGCTCACCGCAGTGGCTCAGCCGACGTACGACCTGGGGCGCACCGCGGCCCAGATGCTGGTCGAGCGGGCGTCGGACCCGGGCTCACCCGTCCGCGGCGTCACGCTGCCGACCCGCCTGGTCGTCCGCGACAGCTCGCTCCGCTGACCGTTCGGCTTCATCTCGTTCACCTCATTGACACACTCCGGCTCTTGGCCTACCTTTTGAGAAATCGATTGCTGAGCGTCGGACAACGGGTCCGGCAGCTGCCCCCGAATGAAGGTTGTGATCATGAAGCGCTCCGCACCGGCCGTGGCCGTGCTCGCTCTCGCCCTCGCGCTCACGGCGTGCGGCGGGTCGACGGGTAAGACCTCGGGCTCCGGCTCCGGGTCGAAGGTTCTCGGCATCGTCACGATCACCGCGACCGACGCCAACAACGCGAAGGTGATCAAGGGCGCGAAGGCGGCGGCAGAGGCCGCGGGCTGGAGCGTCAAGGTCGTCGATGCGCAGGGCAACGCCGACCAGGCCAACTCGGCGATCCGAACGTTCGCCACCCAGAAGGTCGGCATGATCTTCGACCTCGTGTTCCCGGTGACCTCCCTGGGTGCCGGCCTGGCGGCGGCACGGGCGGCGAACATCCCGGTCGCGACGTGGGGCGGCGGGTCCGGCGACGGGGTCGCGATGACCACCGGGGACGGCGCGCCGTTCGCGGAGCCATCGGTGGAGGCACTGCTGGCCGCTATTGGCGACTCGGGGAAATTGCTCGCCCTGACCTACCGCACCGGTCAGGTGTGCCGCGACCGCGAGGGCATCCTCGACAAGGCCCTGGCGTCGAAGCCGGGTATCACGGTCACCAAGAACGAGGTCAACATCCCCGGCTTCCTCCAGGACGGGGCGAAGTACGCGAACGCCTGGCTCGCCAAGAACCCGAAGGGCTCCGGCAACCTGGCCATCTGGGGCTGCTGGGAGGACCCGACATTGGGTGCCATCTCCGCGCTCAAGCAGCAGAAGCGTACCGATGTGCTGACCTACGGCATCAACGGCAGCTCTCAGGCGGTCAAGGCGGTCAAGGACGGCGACCTCACGTCCACTGTGTGGGAGGACGGCGAGAAGGAGGGCGCCACGATGTTCACCACGACGCTCGAGGCCATCAAGGCCGGCGACTCGTGGACCCCCAAGGCGGTCGATGTCCCCGGCGTCCTGGTCTCGACCGACACCGTCACCCAGTTCCTGTCTGAGCACCCCGATGCCATCAGCTGACATGGCCCCGCCTCTGGTCAGCGTCAAGGGGCTGAGCAAGAACTTCGCCGGCGTCCGGGCGCTGGCCGGGGTCGACCTCGATCTGCAGGCTGGCGAGGTGCACGGGCTGGTCGGCGCGAACGGCGCCGGCAAGTCCACGTTGATCCGCTGCCTGGCCGGCCTCATGAGCCCGGACGCGGGCACGATCGAGGTGGACGGGCGGCTGGTCAGCCTGGAGACGCCCAGCGCGGCTGGAGACCTCGGGCTCGCGTTCATCCACCAGGAGCTCAACCTGGTGCCGCACTTCGACGCGATCGCGAACATGCTGCTGGGCCGGCCCAAGCCCAGTCGGCTCGGCCTGGTCGACTGGGGCAAGGCTCGTCGGCCGGCTGTCGAGGTCGGCCGACGCCTCGGAGTCACCTTCCCCCTAGACCGTCGGGTCGACGAGCTCAGCGTTGCACAGCGGTGGATGGTGTCCATCGGCCGGGCGCTGGTCGCCAACGCCCGTGTTATCGCGATGGACGAGCCGACGGCCTCACTGTCGGGAGCCGAGTGCGACCGGCTGTTCGAGGTCGTGCGTGACCTGGCGGCCTCGGGCGTGGCCGTGCTCTACGTGTCCCACCGACTCGACGAGGTCCTCGACCTCTGCGACACGGTCAGCGTCTTCCGTGACGGCCGCCTGACCCGGAGGGTCTCGCGCGGCGAGCTGGAGAAGTCCGGCCTGATCCGCGAGATCGTGGGTCGTGAACTGGCTACGCGGGAGCCGGAGGCGGAGAGCGCGGCGGCGCCGGCTCGCGAGGTGCCGGTGCTCGAGGCCCGCGGCCTCAGCCGCGGCCTCGTGCAGGACGTGTCGTTCGTGCTGCGCCGTGGCGAGGTGCTCGGCCTCGGCGGCCTGGTGGGTGCCGGCCGCACCGAGCTGGCCCGGATGCTATGCGGCGTCGACCGGCCGACGACCGGCAGCATGAGGCTCGCAGGTGCCGAGGTAGCCCTTCCCAACGTGGGCGCCGCGGTGAGTCGCGGCATCGGGCTGGTTCCCGAGGAGCGCCGGTCGCAGGGTCTCGTCCTGCATCGCTCTGTGGCGTTCAACATCAACATCGCCGACCAGCGGCCGCTGCGGCGCGTGCCGTGGCTGCCCCTGCTGCACATGGGTCGGGCGCGTGCCCGAGCCGTCGAGCTCAGCCAGCGGCTCGGCATCAAGACCTCGAACGTCGACCAGCCGGTGAGCGCACTTTCGGGTGGAAACCAACAGAAGGTGCTGATCGCCCGGTGGCTCACTCGTGAGCGCTCGGTGCTCGTCCTGGACGAGCTGTCCCGTGGCGTCGACATCGGCGCCCGGGGCGAGATCCACGCGATTATCCGCGAGCTGGCGCGTTCCGGCACCGGCGTCATCGCGATCTCGTCCGACGTCGAGGAACTGGTCGCGCTGTGCGACCGGGTCGTCGTGATGGCGGAGGGACGGGTCACGGGCGAGCTCGACGGAGCAGAGCTAACCGAGGAAGCCGTTGTGGCCCTCAGCTATGCCCACGCACGTCCGCACCAGGAGGTCTCCGCATGAGCAGCACCAACGTCGCGTCGTCGCCCAGCACGGCGTCGGCCAGCACCATGGAAAGGGAGGGTTCGACGGGCCGTAGGTGGCGGCGGTTCCTCCAGCTGTTGTCCCGCTACGGGACTCTGGCCGGCCTGCTGATCATGGTGGTGATCTTCTCGATCGCGGCGCCGGACTCGTTCCCCACCACGACCAACGTCATCAACATCCTCAACCAGTCGGCCCTGACTGCGCTCATCGCCGGCGGTCTGACGATGGCACTCGTGGTTGGCGAGTTCGACCTCAGCATCGGCTACTCCGCCAGTCTCGCCGGCGTCCTCGTCACCGGACTCATCGTGCGCCAGGGGCTGCCGATCTGGCTTGCCGTGCTGGTCGTGCTCGCCGTCGGGGCCGTCATCGGCGCGATCAACGGCGCCCTGGTTACCAAGGCACGGGTGAATGCCGTGATCGCCACTCTCGGCGTGGGGACGATCCTCATCGGCCTCGGTTTCGGCTACACCTCCGGGGCGCCCATCAGCAGCGGGGTCCCCGACGGGTTCCTGCGTCTGTCCCTGGGTGAGCTGTTCGGACTGCCCAACCCGATCTGGAACATGGCAGGAGTCCTGGCGCTGCTCTGGGTCGTGCTCAACCGCACCGATCTGGGCCAGCGGATCCAGGCGGTCGGCGGCAACATCGAGGCGGCTCGCCTGTCCGGGATCCCGGTTGACCGGATCAAGATCATCGCTTTCGTGACCACGG
>JAVEDA010000046.1 GCA_030841195.1 Actinomycetota bacterium
TTGGCTGGGCCACCTCGCGGACCGGTCTCCGGTACCGGGTGGTGCGACACGTCCCGGCCGTTGGTGCGATCGCACCATCTGGTTGCAGGGTGTAACACCCGGGCCGTCGGCACCGATGATGTCGGCGAGCCCCGTCGCTGCCCGAACCCCCGAGCGGGTGGCGGCGGGGTCTCCCTATGACCCCACCTCGGCCCGGTAGCGTGAGCCCTATGTCCACGAGCGCGGCGGCCGCATTCGGCCGGGTCCTGACAGCGATGGTCACGCCGTTCCGCACGGACGGCAGCCTGGATCTCGAGGCCGCCCAGCGGCTGGCGACCCATCTGGTCGACCACGGCCACGACGGCCTGGTCGTGAGCGGGACGACCGGCGAGTCGCCCACCACCAGCGACACCGAGAAGGAGCAGCTGCTGCGCGCGGTCGTCGAGGCGGTGGGGGACCGGGCCAAGGTGGTGGCCGGAACCGGGACGAACGACACCCACCACACGGTCGAGCTGTCCCGCTCGGCCGAGAAGGCGGGCGCGCACGGACTACTGATAGTGACGCCCTACTACAACAAGCCACCGCAGGAGTCGCTGGTCCGGCACTTCGAGACCGCCGTCGACGCGGTCGACCTGCCGGTGATCCTCTACGACATCCCGGCCCGCACCGCCACGGCGATCGAGTACGACTCCCTGATGCGGCTGGCCGAGCACGAGCGGATCCTCGCGGTGAAGGACGCCAAGGGGGACCTGTTCGAGGGGTCCCGGGTGATGGCCGGCACCGATCTCGCCTACTACTCCGGCGACGACGCGATGAACCTCGCCTGGCTCACCCACGGGGGCATCGGGGTGATCAGCGTCGTGGGCCACGTCCACGGCGACGACTACGCAGCCATGGTGGCGGCGGTCGACCGCGGCGACCTGACCGAGGCGCTCGGCATCCACCGCCGACTCATCCCGTCGGTGCGCGCGATCATGGACAAGGGATCGCAGGGCGCGATCCGGTCCAAGGCCGCGCTGCAGCTGCTCGGGGTGATCCCGGAGCGGACCGTCCGGATGCCCCTGCTCGACGCGACGGATGCCGAGGTGGCGCGCCTGCGCGACGCCCTCGGGGTCCCCGGATGAGCCACCCGCACCCCGAGCTCGGCCCGCCGCCCGCGCCTCCTGCGGGCGGCCTTCGTGTCGTCGCGCTGGGCGGGCTCGGCGAGGTCGGCCGGAACATGACCGTCTTCGAGTACGCCGGTCGCTTGCTGGTCGTGGACTGCGGCGTGCTCTTCCCGGAGGACTTCCAGCCCGGGGTGGACCTGATCCTGCCCGACTTCGAGTACATCCGGGACCGGCTGGACGACGTCGAGGCGGTCGTCCTGACCCACGGCCACGAGGACCACATCGGCGCGGTCCCCTACCTGCTGCGGGAGAAGCCCGACCTCCCGGTGATCGGGTCGCGGCTGACCCTGGCGATGGTCGAGGCCAAGCTGCAGGAGCACCGCATCACGCCGTACACGCTCGAGGTGCGGGAGGGTCAGCGGGAGCGGTTCGGGCCGTTCGACTGCGAGTTCCTCGCGGTCAACCACTCGATCCCGGACGCGCTCGCGGTCGCGATCCGCACCCCGGCCGGCCTGGTGGTGCACACCGGCGACTTCAAGATGGACCAGCTGCCGCTGGACGGGCGGATCACCGACCTGCGGGCTCTCGCCCGGCTCGGCGACGAGGGCGTGGACCTGCTGCTCATCGACTCGACCAACGCCGAGGTGCCCGGCTTCACCACCCCGGAGCGCGACATCGCCGCGGTGCTGGACACCGTGTTCGCCCAGGCGACCAAGCGGGTGATCGTCGCGTCCTTCGCCAGCCACGTGCACCGGGTGCAGCAGGTCCTGGACGCGGCCGTCCGGCACCACCGCAAGGTCGCGTTCGTGGGCCGGTCGATGGTGCGCAACATGGGGTTGGCCCGGGACCTCGGCTACCTCGACGTCCCGGCCGGCCTGCTGGTGGACGTCAAGGCGCTCGACGACCTCCCCGACGACCAGATCGTGCTCGTCTGCACCGGGTCCCAGGGCGAGCCGATGTCGGCGCTGTCCCGGATCGCGAACCGGGACCACGTGATCCGGGTCGGAGAGGGCGACACGGTGATCCTCGCGTCCTCCCTGATCCCCGGCAACGAGAACCCGGTCTACCGGGTGATCAACGGCCTCTCCCGCTGGGGCGCGAAGGTCGTGCACAAGGCGAACGCCCTGGTGCACGTCTCCGGCCACGCGTCGGCGGGCGAGCTCCTGTACGTCTACAACATCATCCGGCCCAGCAACGTGATGCCGGTGCACGGAGAGTGGCGGCACCTGCGGGCCAACGCCGACCTCGCCGTGCTCACCGGAGTGCCCCGCGACCGCACCGTGCTCGCTGAGGACGGCGTCGTGGTCGACTTGGTCGACGGCAGGGCCAGCATCGTCGGGGCGGTGCCATGCGGCTACGTCTACGTCGACGGGTCCAGCGTCGGCGACGTCACCGAGTCGTCGCTGAAGGACCGCCGCATCCTGCGCGACGAAGGCTTCATCTCGGTCGTGGTGGTCGTCGACTCGGTGACCGGGAAGGTGTCCGGTGGCCCGGAGATCCACGCCCGCGGGTTCGCCGAGGACGACAGCGTCTTCGGCGAGGTCCGCAGTCTCGTGGAGGAGGCGCTGGACCGCGCCGCCGCCGAGGGCATCGGCGACCGGCGTCAGCTCGAGCAGCTGGTGCGGCGCACCGTCGGCAAGTGGGTCAGCGACACCCACCGCCGACGGCCCATGATCATCCCACTCGTGGTCGAGGTCTAGACGGAGGTCGGCGTGGCTGCTGTGTCGATGGTGCAAGGGAGGGGGGCGGAACAGTCGCCCGTCGACGAGGTCTCGGTACGCCGGTTGCTCTCGGCTCTCGAGGACATGCGGGACGGCAAGTTCCGCCGCCGGCTGCCCGAGACCGGGGACGGCGTCCTGCTCGAGCTGGCCCGCACCTACAACGAGGTCGCCGAGCGCAACGCCAGGCTGGCCGCCGAGCTGCGCCGGGTCCGGCGTACGGCTGGAAGAGACGGCCGCCTGACCGAGCGGCTGGACGGCTCGGACGCCCCGGGCACCTGGGCGGACTGCTACGAGGACGCCAACGCCCTGGTCGACGACCTGGTGCGGCCGGTCACCGAGGTGGCCCGGGTGATCGAGGCGGTGGCCGAGGGCGACCTCTCGCAGCGCATCGAGCTGCGCAGCGGCAACCTGCCGTTGCGCGGGGAGTTCCTGCGGATCGGGCGCACCGTCAACGCGATGGTCGACCAGCTGGCGCTCTTCACCGCCGAGGTCACCCGCGTCGCCCGCGAGGTCGGCACCGAGGGCAACCTCGGCGGCCAGGCCAAGGTCCGTGGGGTGTCGGGCAGCTGGAAGGACCTCACCGTCTCGGTGAACTCGATGGCCAGCAACCTCACCAACCAGGTCCGGGACATCGCCCAGGTCACCACCGCGGTGGCCAACGGCGACCTGTCACGGAAGATCACCGTCGACGTGAAGGGCGAGCTGTTCGAGCTGAAGAGCACGATCAACACGATGGTCGACCAGCTCTCGTCATTCGCCTCCGAGGTGACCCGGGTGGCCCGCGAGGTCGGCTCCGAGGGGAAGCTCGGCGGCCAGGCCGAGGTCCCGGGCGTCTCGGGCACCTGGAAGGACCTCACCGACAACGTCAACGGCATGGCCAGCAACCTCACCGGCCAGGTCCGCTCGATCGCCCAGGTCTCCACCGCGGTCGCCCGGGGCGACCTGAGCCAGAAGATCACCGTCGAGGCCAAGGGCGAGGTCGCCACCCTGGCCGACACCATCAACACGATGGTCGACACGCTGCGTGCGTTCGCCGACGAGGTGACCCGCGTCGCGCGCGAGGTGGGCACCGAGGGCCGGCTCGGCGGTCAGGCCGACGTCCAGGGCGTCGCCGGCACCTGGAAGGACCTCACCGACAACGTCAACGGCATGGCCAGCAACCTCCCCGGGCAGGTCCGCAACATCGCCCAGGTCACCACCGCCGTCGCCCGCGGCGACCTGACCCAGAAGATCACGGTCGACGCCCGCGGCGAGATCCTCGAGCTCAAGACCACCATCAACACGATGGTCGACCAGCTCTCGGCGTTCGCCGACGAGGTCACCCGGGTGGCCCGCGAGGTCGGCACCGACGGCATCCTGGGCGGGCAGGCCCAGGTCCGCGGCGTCGGCGGCACCTGGAAGGACCTCACCGACAACGTCAACTCGATGGCGCTCAACCTGACCGGGCAGGTCCGCTCGATCGCCCAGGTGTCCACCGCAGTTGCGCGCGGCGACCTGAGCCAGAAGATCAGCGTCGAGGCCAAGGGCGAGGTCGCCGCGCTCGCCCAGACCATCAACACGATGGTCGACACGCTGCGCGCCTTCGCCGACGAGGTCACCCGGGTCGCGCGCGAGGTCGGCACCGAGGGCATCCTGGGCGGCCAGGCCCAGGTGCCGAACGTGGCCGGCACCTGGAAGGACCTGACCGACAACGTCAACTCGATGGCGTTCAACCTGACCAGCCAGGTCCGCTCGATCGCGAACGTCACGACCGCGGTCGCGAAGGGCGACCTCACCCAGAAGATCTACGTCGACGCCCGCGGCGAGATCCTCGAGCTCAAGAACACCATCAACACGATGGTCGACCAGCTGTCCTCCTTCGCCGCCGAGGTGACCCGGGTGGCCCGCGAGGTCGGCACCGAGGGCAAGCTCGGCGGCCAGGCCGAGGTCGAGGGCGTCTCCGGCACCTGGAAGAAGCTCACCGAGAACGTCAACCAGCTGGCCAGCACGCTGACCAACCAGCTGCGAGCGATCGCCGAGGTGTCCACCGCCGTCACCCGGGGCGACCTCACCCGTCAGGTCGCGGTCGACGCCAGCGGCGAGGTCGACGCGCTCAAGGACAACATCAACCAGATGATCGCCAACCTGCGCGAGACGACCCGGGCCAACGAGGAGCAGGACTGGCTGAAGACCAACCTGGCCCGGATCACCGGCCTGGTGCAGGGCCGGCGCGACCTCTCCGACGTGACCGACGTGATCATGCGCGAGCTCACGCCCTCGGTTGCCGCGCAGCACGGTGCCTTCTTCCTCGCCGAGGGTGCCCACGCCGAGGCGGGGCTGCGCCTGGTCGCGACCTACGGCTACAGCGCCCGCGCCGACCTCCCCACCCACTTCCAGCTGGGTGAGGCGCTGGTGGGCCAGGCCGCCAAGGAGCGGCGGCGGATCCTCATCCCGGAGGCGCCGGCCGACTACATCCGGGTCGGCTCCGGCCTGGGTGGGTCTACGCCGGTCAGCATCGTGGTGCTGCCGGTGCCGTTCGAGGACCGGGTGCTCGGCGTGATCGAGCTGGCGTCGCTGACGCCGTTCACCGAGGTGCACCTCGCGTTCCTCGACCAGCTGATGGAGCTGATCGGCGTCTCGCTCAACGCGATCCTGGCCAGCTCCCGGACCGAGGAGCTGCTGGCCGAGTCGCAGCGGCTGGCCACCGAGCTGCAGGAGAAGCAGGCCGAGCTCCAGTCGCAGCAGGAGGCGCTCGAGGAGCGGGCCGAGCAGCTCTCGCAGTCGAGCCGGTACAAGTCCGAGTTCCTGGCCAACATGAGCCACGAGCTGCGGACGCCGCTGAACAGCCTGCTGATCCTGGCCCGGCTGCTCACCGAGAACAGCGAGGGCAACCTCAGCGACAAGCAGGTGGAGTTCGCCCGCACCATCCACAGCTCGGGCACCGACCTGCTGCAGCTCATCAACGACATCCTCGACCTGTCCAAGGTCGAGGCCGGAAAGATGGACGTGCACGTCGGCGAGGTGTCACTGACCCACATCGTCGACTACGTCGAGGCGACCTTCCGACCGCTCACCACGGACCGGGCGCTGGGGTTCGAGCTGACGGTGGCCAGCGAGCTGCCGCAGACCGTGCACACCGACGAGCACCGGCTGCAGCAGATCCTGCGCAACCTGGTGTCGAACGCGGTGAAGTTCACCGAGCACGGCACGGTGCGGCTGATCGTCGAGCCGGCCACCAAGGCCCAGGTGTCGCGCTCCGCTCTGGTGGGGACGGACGTGATCGCGTTCTCGGTCGTGGACACCGGCATCGGCATCCCGAACGAGAAGCTGCGGGTCATCTTCGAGGCGTTCCAGCAGGCCGACGGCACCACCAGCCGGCGGTACGGCGGCACCGGGCTGGGTCTGAACATCAGCCGCGAGATCGCGCACCTGCTCGGCGGTGAGATCCAGGCGGCCAGCCGGGTGGGGGAGGGCAGCACCTTCACCCTGCTGCTGCCGGTCGACGCGTTCCCCGAGGGCGTGCACGGGGTCGTCCCGGCGCAGGGCGGTACGCCGGTGCACGAGCTCACGCCACGTCCCTCGCGCGAGGTCGCGCTGCTCGACGACGAGGCCTTCGCCGCAAAGAAGGTCCTCATCGTCGACGACGACGTCCGCAACGTGTTCGCGCTGACCAGCGTGCTGGAGCGGCGCGGCATGTCGGTGGTCTACGCGGAGAACGGCCGGGAGGGCATCGCGGTCCTCGAGCAGAACGCCGACGTGGACCTGGTCCTGATGGACGTGATGATGCCGGAGATGGACGGCTACGCCACGACCGAGGCGATCCGCGCGACCTCGACCTTCGCCACCCTGCCGATCATCGCCCTGACCGCCAAGGCGATGCAGGGCGACCGGGAGAAGAGCCTTGCCTCCGGGGCCTCCGACTACGTCACGAAGCCGGTGGACATCGACCAGCTGCTGGACACCATGCGGCTGTGGCTCTCGCAGCAGCGGTGAGCGCCCCTGGTTACAGTGACGCCGTGCCGTCCCCCCCAGGCGAGACCGCGCCGGCGCGCATCCTGCTCGTCGACGACCGGCCGGAGAACCTGCTCGCGCTCGAGGCGATCCTCGTCTCGCTGGGCCAGACGCTGGTCCGCGCGAGCTCCGGCGAGGCGGCACTGAAGGCGCTGCTCGCCGACGACTACGCCGTGATCCTGCTCGACGTCCAGATGCCGGGCATGGACGGCTTCGAGACCGCGGCCCACATCAAGCGCCGGGAGCGGACCAAGGACATCCCGATCATCTTCCTGACCGCCATCAACCGGGAGCCGCAGCACGCCTTCCGCGGCTACTCGGCGGGTGCCGTGGACTACCTGGCCAAGCCGTTCGACCCGTGGGTCCTGCGCGCCAAGGTCGGGGTGTTCGTCGAGCTCTACCGCAAGAACCGCCAGCTCCGGGAGCAGGCCGCCCTGCTGGCCGGCCAGGTCGCCGGCCTGGGCGACCCTGAGGTGGTCGAGGACGTGGCCCGGCACGTGGCCGAGGTCGAGGCGCACCTGGACGGCGACGGCGACGGCGTGCTGAACCGCGAGGGGCTGGTCGCCGCGGTGGCCGCCCTGCGGGCCCGGGTCGAGTCGCTGCGCTCGGGCTGACCGGCACGAGGCTGGTGCGACACGCGGGGGCTGGGAGCCGTGTGACCAGTGGTGCAGGCGTGACGTACGGGTAGCCTCGCCAGCATGGCCACCCGTACGCCCACTCGCCCGCGCGGCTCGAGCACCCGCGCGGGGGCGAAGCCGGCGACGCGTCGACCACCCGCCCGCAAGCCAGCTGGCCGCAAGTCGGCCGCCCGCAAGTCCCGCCGGGTCGGTCCGCCGTGGCCCGTCCGGATGCTGCGCGGCCTGTGGCTCGGCATCGCCCACCTGGTCGGGGCCCTGGCCCGGCGGATCGGGAGCAGCGCCCGCGACCTGGACCCGGCTCACCGCCGGGACGGGATCGGGCTCGCGCTGCTCGGGCTGGCCACCGTGGTGGCGGCGGTGGAGTGGTGGGACCTGCAGGGTCCGGTCGGCCGGGTCGTGCACGCCGTGGTGGCGGGCACCTTCGGCCGGGTCGGCCTGGTCGTCCCGCTGGTGCTGCTCGGCCTCGGGGTGCGCATCCTGCGGCACCCGCAGGACGCCGAGGCGGGTGGCCGGATCGGCATCGGCCTGGGCAGCATCGGGCTGGCGGTCCTGGGGCTGGTCCACATCGCCCGCGGTCTGCCCGACCCGGGCCAGGGCCACGGGGTGCCGCTGCGCGAGGGCGGCGGCTATCTCGGCTACCTGGTGGCGTCACCCCTTGTCTCCGCGGTCTCGACCTACGTCGCGGTGCCGCTGCTGGTGCTGCTGCTGGTCTTCGGCCTGCTCGTGGTCACTGCCACGCCGCTGCACGCGCTGCCCGAGCGGGGCAAGGCCGTGCTCGCCTGGCTGATGCACCGGCCGACCGAGGATGCTGCGACCGAGACGCCCGAGGCCGAGGCGGGGGTGGTCGGGCCGCTGGAGCCCCTCAAGCGCAGGCGGCCGCGTCGTCGGCAGGGGTCGCTCGCGCCGGACGACGAGGAGGCGGCCGAGACGCCGTACGACATCTCGGTGGTGGCCCGGCAGGGTGAGGATGGCGCGCCCGCAGCCGGAGCCGCCGAACCGGCCGCCGAGGTGGGGAAGCCGCCGCCCGCGCACTCGCCGATGCCGGTCCGGGTCGAGCAGCTGCTGCTCTCGGGCGACGTCACCTACTCGCTGCCTCCCGCCGACGTGCTGCGCGAGGGGTCGCCGCACCGCGCTCGGTCCAAGGCCAGCGACGCCGTGGTCGAGTCGCTGACCGAGGTGCTCGAGCAGTTCGGCATCGACGCCCAGGTGACCGGCTACACCCGCGGCCCGACCGTGACCCGCTACGAGGTCGAGCTCGGCAACGCGGTGAAGGTCGAGCGGGTCACCGCCCTGTCCAAGAACATCGCGTACGCCGTGGCGAGCGCCGACGTCCGGATCCTCTCGCCGATCCCCGGCAAGTCGGCCATCGGCATCGAGATCCCCAACGTCGACAAGGAGGTCGTGAGCCTCGGCGACGTCATGCGCTCGGCGGTGGCCCGCAACGACCACCACCCGATGCTGGTGGCGCTGGGCAAGGACGTCGAGGGCGGCTTCGTCGTGGCCAACCTCGCCAAGATGCCGCACCTGCTCGTCGCGGGTGCGACCGGCTCCGGCAAGTCGAGCTTCGTCAACTCGATGATCACCTCGCTGCTGCTGCGGGCGACGCCGGACGAGGTGCGGATGGTTCTGGTCGACCCCAAGCGGGTCGAGCTCACCCACTACGAGGGCGTGCCGCACCTGATCACGCCGATCATCACCAGCCCGAAGAAGGCGGCCGAGGCGCTGCAGTGGGTGGTCCGCGAGATGGACCTGCGCTACGACGACCTCGCGGCGTTCGGCTTCCGGCACGTGGACGACTTCAACAAGGCGGTCAAGACCGGCAAGCTCACGCCGCCGCCGGGCAGCGAGCGCGTCCTCACGCCGTACCCGTTCCTGCTCGTCGTCGTGGACGAGCTCGCCGACCTGATGATGGT
>JAVEDA010000064.1 GCA_030841195.1 Actinomycetota bacterium
TGGGGGAGCGGCCCTGCTTCTGGGACAGCTCGCTGGTGGCCGAGGCGAGCGAGAGCCGCAGCTCCTGCAGCCGGCGCGGCACCCGCACCGCCCAGCCCTTGTCCCGGAAGTGCCGCTTGATCTCCCCGACGATGGTCGGGGTGGCGTAGGTCGAGAACTCGACGCCGCGCTCCAGGTCGAACCGGTCGACCGACTTGATCAGCCCGATGGTGGCGACCTGGACCAGGTCGTCGTAGGGCTCGCCCCGGTTGCGGAACCGCCGGGCCAGGTGCTCGACCAGCGGCAGGTGCTGCTCGACCAGGGCGTCGCGTGCCGCCTGGTGGCCGGCGTCGCCCTCCTCGGCGCTGTGCAGCTGCAGGAACAGCTCGCGGGTCCGCTCGCGGTCCACGGCCAACCGCGAGGAGCGCGGCGTCGGCTCCTCGGCCGCCGCCTCACCCTCGACGACAACCTCGACAACCTCGACAACCTCGACGACCTCCACGACCTCACCAACGACCTCGGCGTCGGCGGAGTTCTCCGGAGCGTCCGCCTCGGGGTGCTGCCGGGCCTCGGGCACCTCGCCGCCCCCGGTGGCGGTGTCGGACCCGGTGCTGTTCATCCGCGGCCCGGTCATGCAGGGCCGGCCGCGCCGCGGCGCTTGCGGAGGCGGATCCACACCTGCCGCTCGGAGTCCAGGCCGGTGTCGACCTCGCCGGCCAGCGCAGTGAGCACGGTCCAGGAGAACGTGTCCCGCTCGGGCAGCTGGCCGCGGGTGGTGGGGATGGTGACCGTGACCTCGAGGGTCTCCGGCGTCAGCTCGAACCGGCAGGTCAGCTGGGCGGTCTCGATGGCGTGCGGCAGCAGCATCGCGCAGGCCTCGTCGACCGCGATCCGCAGGTCCTCGATCTCGTCGAGGGTGAAGTCGAGGCGGGCGGCCAGTCCGGCCGTGGCCGTGCGGAGGACAGAGAGGTACGCCGAGTCGGCCGGCAGCCGGATCTCGACCGCGTCCTCGATGACCCCATCCGCGCTGACAGCCCGACCGGCGTCGCGCCCGGCGACGAGTCCTTCACTCACTCGCGTGCCCTCCAGTGCTCGGCGACCGCCCTGCGACTGATCGCGGGGTCAATCAAAGCACGCGCCGGAAGGTCTGGCTCAGCGCGGCTCGGCGAGCCGGACCAGGGCCTCGCCGTCGACCCGGTAGGGGATCCACTCGGTGAGCGCGCGGGCACCCAGCGTCTCGTAGAAGCCCCGGGCCGGGTTCCAGTCCAGCACCCACCACTCAAGCCGGGGCAGCCCGCGCTCGAGGCAGATCTCGGCCAGCGTCTGCAGCAGCAGCCGCCCGGTGCCGCCGCCGCGGAACTCCGGCCGGACGAACAGGTCCTCCAGGTAGAGGTTGTGCGCCCCCAGCCAGGTCGAATAGCTGAGGAACCAGATCGCCATCCCGGCGACCGCCCCGTCCACCTCGACGACGTGGGCGAAGACCGCTGGATGCTCCGGGAACAGGGTCCGGTGCAGGTGCTCCTCGGTGGCCTGGACCTCGTGCAGCGCCCGCTCGAACTCCGCCAGCTCGCGGATCATCGCCAGCAGCTCGGGCACGTCGTCGGGGGTGGCGGGCCGGACGGTGGTGGTGGGGGACATGAGCGCATCCAACACCGGCAGCCCGGCTCCGCGGCCTGCTGATCACCATCCGAGCTCGCGCAGCCGTGCATCGCCGATCCCGAAGTGGTGACCCACCTCGTGAACGACCGTCCGCCGAACCTGCTCGACCACCTCGGGCTCGCTGTTGCAGACCGCGCAGATGGCCAGTCGGTAGATCGTGATCCGGTCGGGCAGGGCGCCGGCGTAGAACGACGACCGACGGGTCAATGGCACGCCCTGGTAGAGCCCCAGCAGGCCCGCCGGGCCACTCTCGTGTTGCACAGTGACGGCCACGTTGCTCATGAGCTTGCCCAGCGCCACGGGTATGCCGTCGAGCGCCTCGCTGACCATCGCATCGAACCGCTCGGGATCAACCTCGACCATGCAGGAAGTGTCCAACAACCCGATGCCCCGCGCCGGAGCACTGAGGAACCTCAAAGCGACGTGCTGGCCACCTGCACCGGCGTGAGCCGACCGCGCACGACCAGCACGCCGCGGCCGGGGGCAGCCGCGTCGGTCCTGGGCAGCCGGACGCCGAGCAGGTCACCGTCGACCGGCGTCATGGCTCCCAGCAGCAGCCCCGTCCGAGCCCGCCGTGCCTCGACCGTGAGGCCGCGGAAGCAGGCCGACATCTCGGCAGCCGAGCCGGCCAGCAGCACTGCTGCGCCGCCGTCGGCGTCGGCGCGCAGCAGCGCGAGCAGCGGTCGTTCGACGGCGGTGTCGTGCAGGGTCTCCGCGTCGTCGGCGAGCACGACCAGGTCAGGGTGAGCGGCGAGGTGCTGGTCGAGCGCGCCCGGGTCGTCGGACCCCAGCACGGCCAGCACGCCGGGGTGGTCACCGAGCGCTCGCAAGGGGGAGCGGCGGTGGGCGATCACGATGGCCCGGCGACCCTGGCCGAGCAGCCAGTGGCCCATCGTTGCGAGCGCCGTCGACCGACCGCTGCCGGCCGGCCCGGCGATGACGAACGCGGGGCCCTCGCTGTCCAGGTCGACGCCGCACGGGCGCAGCTCGTCACCGCCGACGCCGACGAGGGCCCAGCTCGGGCCGGTGCTCGCGGCCTTCGCGACGGCCGCCACCTCGTCGACCTCCACCCGGGCCGGCAGTGCTTCGACCCGCATCGGCAGGAGGCCTGCGCTCAGCTGCGGCGCCGGCTGCCGAACGCGGGCCGTGGCCGCCACCGCCGCCAGCGCTCGACCCTGCCCGGCGCCGGTCGCTTCCGCGTCGAGCACGGCGAGCTGGGCCTCCTGGACGGCCGGCCACACCAGAGCACGCCCGGCCGGCATCTGGCCGGGCACCTGCCGCGGCGAGATTCCGGCCAGCGCGTAGTCCGCCGGGTCGGCGAGGCGCAGCACCAACCGGTCGCGGAAGGCTGAGCCGGCCCGACTGGTGAGCGCGGCCCGGTCGCCGGTCATCACGACCCGAAGACCCACCGCCGCTCCCTCCCGCACCAGCCTGAGCAAGGTGTCGAGCGGACGCCCGTGGTCGACGGACTCGTAGGCCGCCACGAGCCCCTCCCACCCGTCCACCAGCAGCACCATCCACGGCAGCCGCTGGTCGATCGGGGCAGCCCGACGCTGCTCCCGGTGCGAGCCGAGACCGCCTTCGGCCAGCAGCCGTTGCCGGCGCTCCAGCTCGCCCGCGAGCCGGGCCAGGAGGCGCTCGCCCCGGGAGGTCTCGTCCCGCCCCACGACCGCGCCGCAGTGCGGGAGAGCTGCCAGCGCGGCGAGACCTCCGCCGGCCCCGTCGAGCCCGTAGAGGTGCAGGTCGGTGACATCGAACCGCTCGGCCACCCCCCCTGCCAGGGTGTGCAGCATCGTCGTCCTGCCGCTGCGGGCGCTCCCGATGACGAGCAGGTGGTCGCCGGCGTCGAGGTCGAAGGTGACCGCGCCGCGGCGCTGTTCCGACGGCAGGTCGACGAGGCCGAGTGGCACCCGGTGCGGCGGCAGCGTGAGTTCGCCGAGGTCTTCGACTGTCACCACGTCGGGCAACGGCGGCAGCCAGGGGCTGTCCACCCGGGGCGAGCCCAGCGCGCCCGCCGCCGCGCGACAGGCGCGGACCAACCGGGTCAGGTCCGTCGGCCCCGCCGCAAAGGGAGCCTCGACAACAGTCAGCGCGTCACCGACCTTCCCCCACGGAGCCGGCCGCACCGCCACCGGAGACGAGCCGGTGGCCTGACCGCTCACCCGGGCGGCCTGCAGGGACCGGACCGCCCCGGCCCCGACCCGCAGCACGGCCCGTCCCGGCAGGTCCGGCGCGATGTCGGCTGCGTCTCGGACGTCGACGACGTCGGTCGACTCGGACGCATCCGTGACCCGCAGCGCGATCCGGAGACTGGTGTTGGCACGGATGTCGGCGCTCACGACGCCGCCAGGCCGTTGGGTGGCGAGCACCAAGTGCACTCCGAGCGAGCGGCCGCGTTGGGCGATCGCCACCAGGCCGCCCACGAAGTCGGGGAGCTCCTCCGCCAGGGTCGCGAACTCGTCGACCACCAGGACGAGGCGCGGCAGCGGTACCCCTGTCGGCGATGCCAGCGCGATGTACTCGTCCAGGTCGGTGCAACCGGCGTCGGCGAGCAAACCCTCGCGTCGGCGCAGCTCGGCGCCGAGGGAGCGCAAGGCCCGCTCGGTGAGGTGGCCGTCCAGGTCGGTCACCATGCCCACCGTGTGCGGCAGTTCGGCGCAGTCTCGGAAGGCGGCGCCGCCCTTGTAGTCGATCAGCACGAAGGACATCTCGTCCGGGCGGTTGGCCACCGCCAGGCCGGCCACGAGCGTCTGCAGCAGCTCGGACTTCCCCGCACCCGTGGTGCCGGCGACCAGGACGTGCGGTCCGTCGGCCGCGAGGTCCACCACGAACGGCTCACCGTCGGGGCCCACTCCGAGCGTGGACCGGGTGTCGCGGGGGCTCACTCGCCAGGCCGTCTCGAGCGCCGCGGGGTCGGTGGCGTCGAACGGCACCAGGTCGAGGAGCCGGACCGACCTGGGCAGCGAGCTGTCCAGGTCGTCCGGAGTGGCATCGCGCAGGGGGGCCAGGGCGCGGGCGAACCGGCGCGCCCAGCGGTCGGAGACACCGTCGGCGACCACGTCGTCGTACGTCGTGGAGTCGGGCCCGACCACGCGGAGCCGGGTGCCGACCGGGCCGGAGGTCTCTGCAGTGGCGCGGCACTCGACCGGCAGGGCAACTCGGTCGCCCTCGATGCAGACCGCACGGATGCCGACGGCCGGGCCGTCGGCCAGCAGCCGGGCGACGCCGGGCTGCCGACGCAGCGCCGCCGCTCCGTCCAGCAGCACGACGACGGTCGGACCCGTCCATGGCCGGTTGACGCCCGGAGCCAGGGCCTCGAGCCGGCGCTCGAGCAGGGCCAGCAGCTCGTCCACCCGCACCCGCTGCTGGGTTGCCTCCATCGCCACCTGCAGCCGGCCCGAGCCGGACTCGTCGAGCAGGTGGGGGAGCCAGCGGGCCCACTCCCAGTCGCCACCCGCCGTTGCGGTCAGCACCACGAGGCGCAGGTGCCGTGGGCTGTGCCAGCCCGCCAGCTGGGCGACCAGCGAACGTGCCACCGGCAGCACCCGGTCGCGCGGTCCGGCCAGGCCGAGCACACCGGCCTCGGCCAGCCGCACGGTGATGGGAGCCTCGTCGATCAGCGGGTGCTCGACCTCATCGTTGTCTCCGCCGGCGCCGAGAGCCCCGGGCGTGCGCACTGCGACATCGGAGGCGATCGATCCGAGGCCGAGCCGCAGCTCGAGGGCATCGTCGTCGACGGGTCGCCGTTCCCAGAGCCGCGGCCGGGGTCCGCTGACGATGAGGGCGAGGGCCGCCGGACCTGGGTGGGCGGTGTGCCGGGCGGCCTCCTCGTCGGCGACGGCCCGCGTCACCGCCTGGGCCATGCGTTCGAGCGCCTCGGCGTGGGCGGCGGCCTGGGCCCGGGCCGACTTCTTGCCCCCGGCCCGGTCGCTCCAGAACGTGCCGAGCGCCATCAGCGGCGAGAGCAGCACGAACAGCAGGTAGGTCGGGCTCCGGGTGATCGCCACCAGTGCCACCCCTGCCACCAGAGGCAGCAGGATCGCGATCAGCGGGAAACGACTGCGCTCGCGTGCCGGCGGCTCGGTCGGCACCGTGAGGCGCGCCGGCACTGAGGGCCGGACGTGTCGCGGCGGCCGGTTGACCTCGAGATGGCCGGCGCCGTCCGGCCGGCACGAGACGGGCACCACCTCGGGCATGGCCAGGCGTAACCGGGTGTCGCCCACCCGCAGCAGCGACCCGGGCGGGAGGGGCCGGCCGGTGCCACGCGCGGGCTCGCCATCCACGGTCGTGCCGTTGGTGGACGCGAGGTCGTGCACCGTGCTGGTGCCGGACCCGTCGGTGGCGACCCGTAGCACCGCGTGCAGCCGCGAGACGTCCGGGTCGTCGATCCGAACCGTCGCCTCCACAGACCGGCCGATCCCGTGCTCTCCGGGCGGCAGCCGGTGGACGGCTCCGCTGTCGGGCCCGGCGACCACGTGCAGCTCAAGCAGCCCGCGAGGCTCGGCCAGGCCGGCCCGGTCGACGGTCAGCACGGCCCCCTCGAGCAGCGGCGGCTCGCCGAGCGCGTCGTCGTCCGCGAGCTGGCGCTCCCCGGCGTACAGCAGGCCGTCATGCCGACCGACCGCTCTGACCAGACTGTCCCGGACGGTGGCCAGCGGCGTCCCGGGCGGGGCGTCGACCGCGACGTCGACCGGCAGCGCCGACCCCTGCGGGTCGACGACGGTGAGCAACAAGCGCATCCCGAAATCCTCCCGGATCGGGCGCTCGGCGCGGTCGGCTCTGTCCACAGGCGGCGGTCGTCCACAGGGGCATCGGCCCTGCGGTTGGCTCGCCCGATCATGGTGGTTACGCTCCCGGAGCCGGTCCGATCCATCGGGGAGCCCGCGTGAACGCCATCAGCGTCGTCGAGGACGAGGTCAGAGAGCTCGTCCGCCGTCGCGGCCTGGACCCGGTCGCCGACCCCGCCGCCGTGCGCCGCCTGGTCGACGAGGTCATCTCGGAGTACGACGAACGAAGCGTCGGCGGCACCTTGCCGCAGCTGGTGGACGCCCGGCTGGCGGCCCGGCACGTGTTCGACGCCGTGGCTGGGTTCGGGCCGCTGCAGAAGTACCTCGACGACCCCACGGTCGAGGAGATCTGGATCAACGAGCCCACCAAGGTCTTCATCGCGCGGCGCGGGGTGCACGAGCTCACCACCACGATCCTCACCGCGGACGAGGTGCGAGACCTCTGCGAGAAGATGCTGAAGTCCTCGGGCCGCCGGGTCGACCTCTCCACCCCGTTCGTCGACGCGATGCTCCCCGACGGGTCCCGCCTGCACGTCGTGATCCCCGACATCACCCAGGCGCACTGGTCGGTGAATATCCGCAAGTTCGTCGTGCGGGCCACCCACCTTGACGACCTGGTCGCCCTCGGCACCTTGACGACGCAGTGCGCGCGGTTCCTCGAGGCCGCCGTTTCGTCGGGGCTCAACATCCTGGTCGCCGGAGGAACCCAGGCAGGCAAGACGACGCTGCTGAACTGCCTCGCTGCGGCGATCCCCTCCCGCGAGCGGGTGGTGACCGCGGAGGAGGTCTTCGAGCTGAAGATCCCGCTGCCCGACGTCGTGTCCATGCAGTGCCGGCAGGAGAGCCTGGAGGGCACCGGCGAGATCAAGCTGCGTCGGCTGGTCAAGGAAGCGCTGCGGATGCGGCCGTCCCGGATCATCGTCGGCGAGGTGCGCCAGGAGGAGAGTCTGGACCTGCTCATCGCCCTCAACTCCGGACTGCCCGGCATGTGCACCATCCACGCCAACTCGGCCCGCGAGGCGGTGACCAAGATGTGCACCCTGCCCCTGCTCGCGGGCGAGAACGTCAGTCACGCGTTCGTCGTGCCGACGGTCGCGGGCTGCATCGACGTGGTCGTGCATATTGCGACCGAGCGCGACGGACGGCGAGCGGTCCGCGAGGTGCTGGCGGTCCCCGGCCGGGTCGAGGGCGACGTCGTCGAGACAGCCGACATCTTCGCCACCCGGGGCGGCCAGCTGGTGCGCGCCGACGGGTGGCCGCCGCACCCGGAGCGCTTTGACAGCGCGGGTTTCGACCTGGCTCGCCTCTTGT
>JAVEDA010000104.1 GCA_030841195.1 Actinomycetota bacterium
CACCGTTGCGGAAGCTCACCGTCAGCCGGCTCGACCCGGCCTGCTGCGCACCGGCGAAGTCGGCCCCGAACCGCTCGAGGTTGCCGGCGCTCGCACCGCGCCAGCCGTAGATGGACTGCCGGGGGTCGCCGACCGCGGTCACGGGGTGGCCACCAGAGAACAGCGAGGTGAGCAGCACCCGCTGCGCCTCGCCGGTGTCCTGGTACTCGTCGAGCAGCACCGCCCCGAACCGGCCGCGCTCGATCTCGCCCACCTCGGGGTGCGCACGGGCGATCCTGGCTGCGACCGCCACCTGGTCGCCGTAGTCCATCGCGCCGCGGTCGCGCTTGAGTGCCGTGTAGGCGCGCACCATCGGGAGCAGCGCCAGCCTCGCGTCGAGCAGGCGAAGCAGGTCGGTCACGTCCTTGTAGTGCCCCGCCGTCCGCTGCCCCGGTGCCCGCGGCAGCCCGAGCAGGTGCGCGCGCACCTGGTCGGTCAGCTCCACCAGGTCGTCCGGCTCGCGGAGGTGCTCGGACAGCTCGCCGGCCAGTGCGAGGACGTCCCCGACCACGGTGGTGACGGCCCGGTCGACGGCGTCCATGGCACCGTCGTACGACTCGACGACCTGGGCGGCGTACTGCCAGCTCACCGCTTCGCCGACCAGGCGGGTGCTCGGCTCGAGCCCGATCCGCAGCGCGTGCTCGCCGACCAGCGCCGCGGCGTAGGAGTGGTAGGTGGTCACCGTCGGCTCACCGGTGCGCAGCGCCGCCGCGACCTCGTCGGTGAGGAACGGAGCGGTGTCGTGGGCGTGCCGCAGCCGGCTGAGCATCCGGCGGACCCGCTCGCCCAGCTCGGCGGCTGCCTTGCGGGTGAAGGTGAGCCCGACCACCCGGTGCGGCTCGACCAGCCCGTTGGCGACCAGCCAGACCACCCGCAGGCCCATGGTCTGGGTCTTGCCCGAGCCGGCTCCGGCGACGACCACGTGCGGGCGCAGCGGTGCGGTGATCGCCGCGGCCTGCTCCGGCGTCGGCGGGTGCGACTCCCCGAGGCGGCCCGCGAGCTCGGCCGGCGTCAGCAGCGTGCCGTGGCCCGGGGACGGGTCGAACAGGGTCGGCTGGTCGCGTCCGGTGCGGGCCGAGGTCATCCGGTCACCGCCCGGCCGTCGTCCTGCACCGGGCAGCTGGACCGCACCGGGCACATGCCGCAGTAGCGGTTCTCGACCGCCCGGAAGGCCGAGCCGGCCATGCCCTCCGCGACCTCGAGCACCAGCGAGCGGGCCCAGCCGGGATCGTCGTCGCCGGCAAGCGGTGCCTGCTGCTGGACCGCGAAGTCCTTCCCGCCGGCCTTCCCGACCTGGACCAGCTCGGCGCCGCCGCTCTCGCTGACACCCTCGAAGGCGCCGGCCTCCACCGCCACCTGGTAGGCGGCGAGCTGGCCGTGCTCCGGCAGCTCGGCGGCCGGCACCTTGCCGGTGCCGGTCTTGAGGTCGACGACCACCGCGCGGCCGTCGGCGTCGAGCTCGATCCGGTCGACCCGGCCGCCGAGCCGGGCCCGGCCGACCTCGGCCGTGAACTCCAGCTCGGTGGCCAGCACGGCCCGGCGGTTGGCGGCCAGCCAAGTGGCGAGCCGGGCCACCATGCCCTGGGCCTTCTCCCGCTCCTTGCGGGCGGCCCAGCCGGTGCCGAGGTCGACCGTCGGGAGCAGGTCGTCCAGCCGGGCCCGCAACGCCTCGGCGGTGCTGCTCTCCGCGGTGAGCGCGATCTCGGCCACCGCGTGCACGAGGGTGCCGACGCTCTGCGCGGCGCCGGACGTGTCGCCGCCGCCGACGTGCTCGAGGAACCAGCGCAGCTCGCAGCGACGGAACGACTCGACCTTGGAGGGGCTGACCGGCACCGGCTCGTCCGCAGCGCGCACCGGGCGGTCGTCGGACAGCTCGGACAGACCCCACCACTGGTCCGGGTCGGCGCCGCGGGCACCGGCGGTGGCGAGCACCGCCAGCCGGTGGGCAGCCGCCGCCCGCAGCTCCTCGGCCGCGTCAGGATCGGCGACGGTCTGCCGAAGGTCGGCGACCAGCCCGGTGAGCGAGAGCGGCCGGTGCACGGTGGCCATCGGCCGCGGCTCGTCGGTGGCCGGCGGGTCGATCTCGTCCAGGAACCGCGACGAGCTCAGCCCCTCGCGCTCGCTGGTCACCGCCGTGACGAGCAGGGCCCGGCGGGCCCGGGTCACGGCCACGTAGAACAGCCGGCGCTCCTCCTCGAGCAGCCGACCGAGGGTGGCCGCCGTCGCCACCACGGGAGCCGTCCGCTCGGAACCTGGCCGCAACAGGTCGACCAGCCGCTCGGAGCCGAGGAAGGAGCCACGCATCCGCAGGTCCGGCCAGACGCCTTCCTGCACCCCGGCGACGCAGACGAGGTCCCACTCGAGGCCCTTGCTCGCGTGCGCGGTCAGCACCTGGACCGCGTCGTCGCTGCGTAGCCGCACCGCGGGCTCGTCGCCCGGGATCTGCTGGCCGAGGAGGTGGTCGAGGAACACCGCTGGCCCGGCCCCGGGCAGCCGGTCGCAGAACCGCGCGGCGGTGTCGAACACGGCCACGACCGCGTCCAGGTCGCGGTCCGCGGCCTCACCTGCCGGGCCGCCGGAACGACTGGCTCGCTCCCACCGGGTGGCCAGACCGGTGGACTGCCAGACCTCCCAGAGCACGTCCTCGGCGGTGACTCCCGGCGTCGCGACCGCCGCACGGGCCGCCGACAGCAGCCGGGCCACGTTGACCGCGGCTCGGGCCGCAGCCTGTTCGAGGGTGACCAGGTGCACCGGGTCGTCGACGGCCTCGACGAGCAACGGTCCCGACGCCCGCCCGCCGCCGGCGGCCAGCTCGGCCCTCCGCAGCGCTTGGCGCAGCCGGCGCAGGGCCATCACGTCGGCCCCGCCGACCGGGGAGGTGAGCAGCTCGACGACAGTCTCCTCGTCGAGGGTCTCCGGCCGGGTCGCGCACCGCAGCAGGAGCAGCAGCGGCCGCACCGCGGGCTCCTGCACCAGCGGCACCTCGTCGCCCGAGACCGCCATCGGCACACCCGCCGCGACCATGGCCCGGCGCAGCACCGGCATCGCGTGCACGGTGGAGCGCACCAGCACCGCCATCTGCGACCACGGGACGCCCTCGACCAGGTGCGCATGGCGGAGCCGGGCCGCGATGTGCGCCGCCTCCTGCGACTCGGAGCGCAGGACGGCGACCGCGAGCTCGCCCGCGGGCAGGCCCTCGCCGGCCAGGAGGTCCCGGTGCCGGCGCGGCCCGCTCATGCTGCGGGCGACCCGTCGGCTGGCCGCGAGCAGCGCGGAGCCGGACCGCCGGCAGGTCGTCAGCGCAACGACGGGGGCCGGGTCGCCGCCCGCAGTGCGGAACGTGTCGCGGAAGCCGCGGATGCCGGCCACGTCGGCGCCGCGGAAGCCGTAGATCGACTGATCGGGGTCGCCGACCGCCACCAGGTCGCGGCCGTCGCCGGCCAGCAGCGACAGCAGCGCGACCTGCGCCGGGTCGGTATCCTGCAGCTCGTCCACGAACACGTGCGGCCGGGCCGAGCGTTCGGCCGCGAGCAGGTCGGGCTCCTGCACCCAGAGGCCCACGACCGCGCGGATCAGCTCGGCCGGGTCGTAGCTCGCCGCGTCCTGCAAGGCGGTCACCCCGGCGTACTGGCCCATGAAGCCGGCTGCCGCCCGCCAGTCGTCGCGGCCCTGGCTCCGCCCGAGCCGGTCGAGCGCCTGCGCGGTGACGCCCCGTTC
>JAVEDA010000111.1 GCA_030841195.1 Actinomycetota bacterium
GTCTACCAGGCCAAGGGGTCGGGCGCCGGCATGGCGGCCTTCATCGCCATGACCTCCTGGCAGGGTGCATTTGCGGCCGACTACTTCGCCCAGCCGACGCCCGATCCCGCCCAGTTCGGGATGCCGACCGAGGACGACGGCAGCCGCGACGACCCGCTGCTCTCCGACCGGGCTTCGGCGATCACCAGCTATCACCCCGACGTCGACGCGTTGGCCGCGGCGCCGACCCGCATCGTGGTCGCGGTGGGCGAAGAGACCGGGAACACCTTCACCGGACGTACGTCGGTGGCCACCGCAACGCTGCTCGGGCAGCGAGCGACCGTCTTCCCGAGCCATCACGGTGGCTACGTCGGCGGCGATTCCGGGTACGCCGGTCAACCCGAGGCGTTCGCGCGCAAGCTGCGCGAGGTCCTCGACAAGTCAAGCTGAGATCAAGCGAGGTCCGTCTCTCAGTAGCCTCCGCCGCCGGTGCCACCACCTCCACCGCCTCCGCCGCCGTACAAGACGACCAGCGCGACGATGACGAGCAGGGCCAGGACGCCGAGAGCCACCCACAGCTTGGTGCGCGGGCGGGTGTTGAGGTCGGTTGGCATGATGCATCACCTCTCCCAGCCCTTGTTCCCAGCGAGCCGTGCGCGGCAAACTCCCGGGCGGCAGAATCAGGCTGCCGACGCGACGAGGAGGGCAGCATGGCCGTCCAGCTCAACCACACTCTCGTCAACGTGCGCGACAAGCAGGAGTCCGCCACGTTCGTGGCCGACGTGCTCGGACTGGCGTCGCCCACGCCGTACGGCCCGTTCCTGGTGGTGCAGGTCGAGAACGACGTCTCGCTGGACTTCATCGACGTCGAGGAGCTGCACCCCCAGCACTACGCCTTCCTGGTCGGCGAGGGGGAGTTCGACGAGATCCTCGACCGGATCCGGGAGCGTGGGCTGACCTTCTGGGCCGACCCGTTCCAGCGGCGGGCCGGCGAGTGGAACACGGACGACGCCGGCCGGGGCCTCTACTGGGAGGAGCCGAGCGGGCACCTGCTCGAGATCATCACCCGGCCCTACGGCAGCGGCGGCTGACCTCGCGCCCCGCCTGGGACACGGCCGTCGCTCACCGCTTTCACCCGATCGGGCCAAGAAAATGGTCAAGCCGAGGTAAAGCAAGGTCGACAATGAACTGTGCCGGGCACGGTGCGCGGCGAGCGGGGGCGCGGACACCCTTGCGTGACGGGGATGGAGGTCGGCCGACCATGAGCGAGGTCAGCCTGCCCGCTATGCAGGAGCTGCAACGGCTGATCCTGCGGCTCAACGCCGGCCCTGACCTGGCCACGACCCTGCGCGCGGTGGTCGATGGGGTGGTCGAGGGGCTGGGCTTCGGCGTGGCCGTGGTCAACCTCGTGCACCCGGACGGGACGGCCGAGGTGGTCACCGTCGCCGGGCCGCCGGACGTGAGCGCCACGCTGCTCGGCACCTCGAGCGTGGTGTCGACCTGGCAGGACGAGTTCGACCGGTCCGAGCGGTGGGGGGCGCTGCACTACCTGGCCCACACCGAACCGGACAACGAGGCCATCGCGAGCTGGGTGCCGGACACCCCGGTCAGCGACGAGCCGGACGCGTGGCACCCGATGGACGCCTTGTTCGCGCCGATGTACTCGGTGGCCGGCACCCTCGTGGGCATCCTCTCGGTCGACCTGCCCGAGGGCGGCCGGCGGCCCGACGAGGTGCAGTGCGCACTGCTGGAGATGTACGCGACCCAGGCCGGCATCGCGATCGACAACGCGCGCCTGGTCGCGCGAGTTCGGGCTAGCGAGGAGTCCTTCCGGCTCGCCTTCGAGAACGCACCGGTCGGCATGTCGCTGGTTGACTTCACGCCGGAGACGTCGGGCCGGTTCCTGCGCGTCAACGAGGCGATGTCCCGGATGCTCGGGCGCAGCCGCCGTGAGCTGGAGACCATGTCGATCAGCGACGTCACGCACCCCGACGACCACGCCGGCGACCTGGACATCGTCTCGCGGGCTGTGTCCGGTGAGATCGATCGCTACCAGCTCGAGAAGCGCTACGTGCACGCCGACGGCCACCCGGTCTGGGTGTCGCTGCAGACCTCGGTGGTGCGCGACGGCACCGGCCGGGCGCTCTACGGCATCAGCCAGTTCGAGGACATCAGCGACCGGCGGGCTGAGCACCAGGAGCTCACCCGACGGGCTCGGATCGACCCGCTCACCGGACTGCTCAACCGCAGCGCCCTGGCCGAGCGGGTGCAGGAAGCCATCACCGCGGCCCGACGCAACCAGCGGGCCGGCGCGGTGCTGTTCTGCGACCTGGACGACTTCAAGCCGGTCAACGACACCCTCGGGCATGCGTTCGGCGACCAGGTGCTCGCGATCATCGCCAAACGGCTCGAGTCGCAGGTGCGGGCCGGCGACACGACGGCGCGCTTCGGCGGCGACGAGTTCGTCATCGTCACCGACGACCTGAGCGATGACGAGATGGACGACCTGGTCGACCGGCTGCGTACGGCGGTGGCCGCGCCGGTCGACGTGGGTGGCACGTCGGTGACCCTGTCGGTCACGGTGGGCCGGGCCCGGGTCACTGGCGGCCCGGACGAGACCCCGGACGGGTTGATCGCGGCCGCGGACGTCGACATGTACTTGCGCAAGCCCGGCGCCAAGGGCGCCCACGACCGGGGACGGGTCTAGCGGGGCTACGCGCGCGCGTGGGCCTGCCCGTGCGACGCGAGGCCGATGTCAGGCCGAGACCGGGTTCAGGTGCGCAACCCGTGGTGTCGGCAATCTGTGGACGTGGCAGCGGAACGCGATCTTCGCGGCTGCACCCCTGGGTGTGATCCTGATCTGCTCCGGCGTGATCGCCGCCTCGGGGGACACTCCGCCGACGTGGGCCGTCGCGATACCGTCGGTCATCGGCGTCGCGGCGCTGATGGCCCTGCTCATCATGGTTCATTGGCCGCCACGGTCACTCCCCGAGGAGGAACGCCGGCATGAGCTCGACGCAGGTCGGTGACCGTCCCCCGGCCATCGTCACGGCCCGCGCGATGGCGGTGGGCTGCGTCGTGGTTGCGACGGTCGTCAGCTGGCTGGTCGTCCTAGCGGCCCGGCGATAGGCAACCGCGTGAAGCAGCTGCTTCCCGGCATTGTGATGGGACTGCTCGTCGTAGCCGGCATCGCCGTGCTGCCCGCCATCTGGAGGGGCACCTACCTTTTCTGAAGGAGGAGGGGACAGCGGGTCTCGGTTGGTTCTGTAGGGAGCGCTTACGCCGCGGACTGCGCCGTGGCATCGCGGCGGCCAACCTGGCCTGCGGCGGACTCGCGGCGGCCTTGATCGCCCTCGGCCTCGGCGACGGCAAAGCCGGCGTTGTAGCTTGGGTCGCGCGGGCTCACCGGCATCGGCACGGGGGCCAGCGGAAGCCGCGCGGAGTTCCTCGGCGTGGCCGCGGTGTTCACTGCTCTCGGCCTCGGCCTGCTGGCGCTCGGCCGTCGCGGCCGGGACTGACCCCTAGATGGGCGGCTGGTCCCGGTGCTGCACGCGGTCGCGGACCCGGCGCTCGACCAGGATCGGCAGGTAGGTCAGAACGTTGGCGGGCGTCAGCTCGTCGACCGCCTCCTCGATCAGCCGCTCGACGTCGTCGGCGCCCAGGTCGCTCAGCCGGGGACGCACGGACTCGACGATCTCGAGGCGGGTGTCCGCCTGCTCGACCCCGGGGTGGATGGCCATGCCCGCATTTGAGCACCCCACCGGCACGACACGCCATCCCCGTCCCAACGACGCTGAGCGTGCGGCGGGCGAGTCGTCGCCTGCCGTTCACCTTCCGTTCACCTGACCCCTGGTGACGAGCAGGTACGCCGGGCACGATGGGGCCCGTGAGCACAGCCCCTGCGTGGCCAGAGGACGTCGAGCCGGAACCCCCGCGGTACGCCGACGAGAGCGCCGAGGAGATCGAGGACACCGTCGCGGCACCCGCGCCGGACGCGACCCGGCTGCCCGCGGACCGGTTCCTGGACCGGACGGCCAGCTGGCTGGACTTCAACCGCCGGGTCCTCGAGCTCGCCGCCGACCCCGACGTCCCGCTGCTCGAGCGGGTCCGGTTCGCCGCGATCTTCTCCCGCAACCTGGACGAGTTCTTCATGGTCCGGGTCGCCGCGCTGCGCAGCAGGGTTGGCGCCGGCGTGACGACACCGGGCCCGAGCGGCGCCACCCCCCGCGAGCGGCTGAACCGGGTCGCCGAGCTCGCGCACGAGATGGTGGCGTCGCAGGCCAAGCTCATCGGCGTCGAGCTGCTGCCCGCTCTGGCGAGCAACGGCCTCGCCGTCGTCCGCTGGTCGGACCTGAGCAAGAGCGAGCGACGACGGTTGGGCGACGTGTTCGCCCAGCAGATCCACCCGGTCCTGACGCCCCTGGCCGTCGACCCCGCCCATCCGTTCCCGTACATCTCCGGGCTGTCGCTGAACCTCGCGGTCGTCGTGGCCGACGACGTGAACGGCGCCGAGCACTTCGCCCGGGTCAAGGTGCCGCCGCTGCTGCCCCGGCTGCTGCCGGCCGACGAGGCCGGCACCCGGCTGGTGCTGCTGGAGGACGTCATCGCGGCACATCTCGACGACGTGTTCCCTGGCATGACGGTCATCGAGGCGTCCGCCTTCCGGGTCACCCGCAACGAGGATCTCGAGGTCGACGACGACGCCGAGAACGTGTTGCACGCCCTGGAGCAGGAGCTGTCGCGGCGCCGGTTCGGTGCACCGGTGCGGCTCGAGGTCGACGACGACGTGAACGACCGGGTCCTCGACCTGCTTGTGCGCGAGCTCGGCATCACACCCGCGGAGGTCTACCGGATCGCGGCTCCCTTGGACCTGTCGGCACTGTGGTCGCTAGCTGAGACCGAAGCCCGGCCGGACCTGCGTTCGCCGGCGTTCACACCCGAGATCCCCCCCGCACTGCGCGCCCTCGACGGCGGACAGGGCGACGTGTTCGCCGCACTGCGCGCGGGCGACGTGTTGCTGCACCACCCCTACGACTCGTTCACGGCCAGCGTTCACACGTTCATCGAGCAGGCCGCGACGGACCCCGCCGTACTGGCGATGAAGCTCACGCTCTACCGGACAAGCGGCGAGTCACCCATCGTCGACGCCCTGGTCGCAGCGGCCCGGTCCGGCAAGCAGGTGCTGGTCGTCGTCGAGATCAAGGCGCGGTTCGACGAGCAGGCCAACATCCGCTGGGCCCGCAAGCTCGAGCAGGCCGGCTGCCACGTCGTCTACGGCCTGGTCGGGCTGAAGACGCACTGCAAGCTCGCCCTCGTCGTGCGGTCCGAGCCGGACGGCCGGCTGCGCCGCTACGTGCACGTCGGGACCGGCAACTACAACCCGAAGACGGCCCGTACCTACGAGGACCTGGGGCTGCTCACGGCGGACCCCGATGTCGGAGCCGACGTCGCCGACCTGTTCAACCACCTCTCCGGCTACACCCGCCAGCGGGACTACGACACGCTGCTGGTCGCGCCGGACACGCTGCGACCCGGCCTGCTCAGGCTGATCGCGCACGAGTCGCAGCGGGCGGCCCGCGGCAAGAAGTCCGGCATCTCGCTGAAGGTCAACAGCCTGGTCGACGAGACGCTGATCGACGCGCTCTACGACGCGTCCCGCGCCGGTGTCCCGATCGACCTGCTGGTGCGCGGCATGTGCGCGCTGCGCCCCGGGGTGCCCGGGCTGTCCGAGACGATCCGGGTGCGCAGCGTGCTCGGCCGGTTCCTCGAGCACTCGCGGGTCTACCGGTTCGCCGCGGGCGGCGACCACGAGTTGCTCATCGGCAGCGCCGACCTGATGGACCGCAACCTCGACCGCCGGGTCGAGGCGCTGGTGCGGGTCACCGACCCAGCGGCGCGGGCCGAGCTCACGACGCTGCTCGAGCTGTCCTGGGGCGAGGACATCGACCACTGGGCCCTCGGCCCGGACGGGCGTTGGACCCGGACCCCGCGCCGGGACGGCCTGGTCGACCTGCAGGTACTGCTGGCTGCCAGGGCCCAGGCCCGGACACCTGCCGAGGCCTGACGGGTGCCCACCCCGCAGGTCGAGGCCGCGGGCGGCGTCCTCTGGCGCGGCGACCCCGCCAGTCCCGAGGTCGCGCTGGTGCACCGGCCGCGCTACGACGACTGGTCGCTGCCCAAGGGAAAGCTCGAACGCCGGGAGCACCCCCTGCTCGGCGCGCTGCGCGAGATCGAGGAGGAGACCGGCAGCACGGCCCGGCCGGGGAGGCGGCTCGGCAGCCTTCGCTACCTGGTGCCGGAGGGCCGCAAGCGGGTCCGGTACTGGGCCTGCGAGGCCACCGGCGGCCAGTTCGAGGTCAACCGCGAGGTCGACGAGATCTGGTGGGCGCCGCTGGCCGAGGCGCACGCCCGGCTCGACCCGGCCCACGACGCCCGGGTGCTCAAGCGGTTCGCGGCCGACACCCGGCGCACCCGCCCGATCGTGGTGGTGCGGCACGCGTCGGCCGGTGACAAGCGCGCCTGGGCCGGCGATGACGCCGACCGGCCGCTGGACCGGAAAGGGCTCGCGCAGTCGGTCACGATCGGTGCACTCCTCACGGCGTACGGCGTGAAGAAGGCCGGCAGCGCCGACGTACGCCGCTGCCGCGACACCCTGGAACCCTTCGCCCGGTCGGCCGGGATCGAGATCGAGGTGCTGCCAGCCACGACGGCCACGGCCTTCGACGACGACGAGGACAAGGGTGTCCGCGCGGTCCTGGACCTGGTGACGACGAGCGGTGCGGTCGCCTGGTGCGGCCAGCGCGAGGTGATCCCGCGGCTCGCGGCCGCTCTGTGCGCCGGGCTGGGTGGCGGCGTCCCGGGACGGCGGACTCAGCTGGGCAAGGGCGGCCTGCTGGTGCTGCACCTCGATGAGGCCCGCGTCGTGACCGCCGTGGAGCGGCTGCCCGCCGCAACCACATGACGTGACTGAACTGACTGTCCGGCAAAGGGCGGGACCCCGGAGCCGGGGGGATGGCTTCGGGGTCCCTATGCGTACTGACGGGGGGGATGCCAGCACGCACTCTCGTGGGGGCGCGTCACGCCCGCTGCGGTGGGGCGGGCTCTAGAGCACCCGGCCGTAGGAGACGTTGGTGGTCCAGGCGCGGTGGTACCCGACGCCCACGCTTTCGTTGGCCGCCTCCCACCAGTAGCCGCCGCCGGCGTAGATGGCGACGTGACCGACGCTGCCGCCGCCACCGTTGTAGACGAAGACGAGGTCGCCCGGCTGCGGGCTGGACACGTGCTGCACCATGGCCGACTGCGACGCGGCCGAGTGCGGCAGCGAGATGCCCATCTTGCTGAAGACGTACATCGTGAAGCCGGAGCAGTCGAACCCGTTCGGGCCGGCACCACCGTGCGTGTAGTAGGCGCCGGACGCGGCATCGCGGGCGATCTGCAGCGCGTGCGACGCGGAGGCGCTCATCCGCTCGACGCTGCGCGAGACCGACGAGAAGGTCCGGGACTCAGTGGCGCGCTTCTCGGCGGCCCGCTTGCGGGCGGCCTCGCGCTTGGCCTTCGCCTTGAGCCGGGCCTTCTCCCTGGCGGCCGCGATGGCCTCCTGGCGGCGCTGCTGCTGGGTGGCGACCGCGTCGTGCAGCGCCAGCTGGCTGGTCGGGTCGGAGAACTGCGCCACGTCGTGCGCGGCCGCGGCGACCGGGCTGTTCGGGCGGTCCTTGGTGGCGGCGCTGGTCGAGTCGGCGGCCGAGGCCACGACCGTCCCCGTCACGGTCAGGGTGCCCGCGACGCCGGCGGCGACGGTCAGGTGCAGGGGGCTGTTGCTGGCGAAATTGCCCAGTCGCTGGATGCGCGTCGGGCGACGGTGCTTGGACAAGCGTCGTCCTCTCCCACGCCTACGAGGTGAGCTGTCGGGTTCGGGCGGAAGATGCCCGGCCGTCCCGGTCTGCTGACCGGAGCGACTTCACCCCTAGGACCCCTGAGGGCCCACGAATCGTGGGTCCCCCGCTCCTGCCAGGCGTCAAATCGAGCGGCTGCGCGTGCGTGGCAGGATTCGGCGGCCGCACGTGCGCCAAGCCGGGGGGTCCGGCGAGGCGACCCGAAGGCTACGGGACGGTCGCTGCGGAACTCAAACCCGGGGTCGGTTCGGGCGCGTCGGCGTCTAGTGCTCCACCGGGTAGCCCGCGGTGACCCATTCCTGGGTTCCGCCGTCCACGTTGACCGTGTCGTATCCCTGCTGGCCCAGCCAGGCGGCCACCTGCCCGCTGCGGGCACCCACGGCGCAGACCAGATAGATCGGCTGGTCGGTGGGCAGCGTGCCCACCAGCGTGGGCGCCTGGCTCATCGGCACCGGTCGGGCGCCCGGCACGTGGCCCTCGGCGAACTCCCAGGGCTCCCGGACGTCGACGACAAGCGCCTCGCCCTGCGCCAGGACGTCCTTCAGCTGGTGGACCGTGATGCTCCGCATGCGCTCGACCCTTTCACGGTGCTGTTACGACGGTGCTGTGACGAAGACGTGCGACGCGACCTCGGCCGAGATCTCGGTGGTCTCGCCGGCCGACCCGACGAGCAGGCCACCGGCGGACGTCACGACCGTGATCGACGATCCAGGACGTACGCCGGCCCGGCGCAGCCGCGACATGAGTGCGGTGTCGCCCTGCAGCGGCTCCGCCAGCCGGCGGACCACGACTGCGGCGCCCGCGTCGATGCTGACCCGGTCCAGCGTGACCAGCCCCTCGACGCCGTCGATCGGGTCCGCGCCGGCGTCGTCCTCGCCGAGCTCGTCGAGACCGGGGATCGGGTTGCCGTAGGGCGACACCGTCGGGTGGCCGAGCACGTCGAGCAGCCGACGTTCGACCGTCTCGGACATCACGTGCTCCCAGCGGCAGGCCTCCTCGTGCACCAGCTCCCAGTCGAGTCCGATCACCTGCACCAGCAGGCACTCGGCCAGCCGGTGCTTGCGCATCACCCGGGTCGCCAGGTCCCGGCCGTGCGGACTCAGCTCCAGGTGCCGGTCGCCCTCGACCGTCACCAACCCGTCGCGCTCCATCCGGGCCACCGTCTGGGACACCGTCGGGCCGGACTGGCCGAGCCGCTCGGCGATCCGGGCCCGCAGCGGCACCACACCCTCTTCCTCCAGCTCGAAGACCGTGCGGAGGTACATCTCGGTGGTGTCGATGAGGTCGCTCACGGAGCGCATTCTCGCGCACCCGGCGGAGGTCGGCGTCCCGCCGGCGTGAGGGGGCATGCTGCCGGGCGTGAGCGCGCAGGACTTCGTGCCCGACGGCGGCGGCCTGGCCGGGCTGCGGAAGGCGGCCGCGGACTGCCGCGGCTGCGAGCTGTGGGAGGCGGCCACCCAGACCGTGTTCTCGGCCGGCCCGGCCGGCGCGCGCCTGGTGCTCGTCGGCGAGCAACCCGGCGACCAGGAGGACCGGCAGGGTGCGCCATTCGTCGGGCCGGCCGGGCGGCTGCTGGTCAAGGCGGTCGACGAGGCGGGCATCCCCCGCGAGGTGATCTACCGGACCAACGCGGTGAAGCACTTCCGGTTCACCCAGGCCGGGCCTGGCAAGCGTCGGATCCACCAGACGCCGGAGCTGAGGCACATCACCGCCTGCCGTCCGTGGCTGGTCGAGGAGCTGCGGGTGGTCGACCCCGAGGTGATCGTCTGCCTCGGCGCGACCGCCGTACGGGCGCTGCTCGGCCCGTCGGTGCGGGTGATGCGCGACCGGGGCGAGCTGCTGACCCGCGAGACGTCGCTGGGCGCCAAGACGTTCCTCGTGACGGTGCACCCGTCGGCCGTGCTGCGGGCCGATGACCAGGACGCGGCGTACGCCGGTCTGGTGGCCGACCTGCGGATCGCCGCCGCCGCCCTCACCTGACCACTCGCGCCCGCACCCCCAACCCCTCCAAGTGGACGCGGACGCACCACTTCCGCGGCGTGTCTGGTGCGGGAGCGTCCAGTGGATCTTGGGGGCCGGCGGCGCAGGTCCTTCGGCCGACCGGATCGTTCGGCCGACCGGATCGTTCAGCCGAGCGGATCGTTGGGCTGACCGGCTGCGTCAGTGCCTCGCACTACGGTGCCGCCGTGGCCACCTTGCGGGACGTCTCGCTGCTGCGGCTGGCCGCTCAGCGCCTGGTGGGCGAGCGGCACCCGACCGTGGCCGCCACCGTGCGCACGATGACCGCCATGCAGGGCCAGGACCTGCCGGGCGTGCTCTGCTCGGCGGCGCTGCGCACCGACGGGGGCTCGCTGGCCGGCGTACGGGCCGCGATGGACGCCGGCGAGGTGGTGCGGTCCTGGCCGATGCGCGGCACCCTGCACCTCGTCGCCGCCGAGGACCTGGGCTGGATGATCACGATCGGTTCGCCCCGGGTCGCGACCTCGGTGTCGCGACGCCAGCGCGAGCTCCAGCTGGACACCGCCACCCTGGCCAAGGCAACGAAGGTCGCCGTCAGCGCGCTCGAGGGCGGCCGGGCGATCCGGCGCCAGGACCTGTTCGCCGTCTGGCAGGCGGCCGGGATCTCGACCGAGGGCCAGCGCGGTGCCCACCTGCTCGGCCATCTCGCGGTCGGCCGGGTGGTGTGCTTCGGGCCGACCGCCGGCAAGGAGCAGGCCCTGGTGCTGCTCGACGAGTGGGTGCCGCGGCCACGCCAGCTGGCCGGCGACCAGGCGGTGGCCGAGTGGGCGCTGCGCTACTTCCGCAGCCACGGGCCCGCGACGGTGGCGGACTTCGCCTGGTGGACCGGGCTGAAGGTCTCCGACAGCCGGGCGGCCCACGCGGCGGTCGCCGACCAGCTCGAGCGGCTCGAGGTCGAGGGCGAGACCTACTGGCTGGACCCGGCCACGCCGGCCCGGCTCGACAGCTGCCGGGCCGAGGCTCGAGAGTTGCACCTCCTGCCCGGCTTCGACGAGCTGCTGCTCGGCTACCGCGACCGCAGCGCGGTGCTGGACAAGGACCACGCCGACCGACTGGTGCCCGGCGGCAACGGCATGTTCAAGGCCTCGGTGGTCGCCGCCGGCCGGGTGGTCGGCACCTGGCGCCGACCGGCCAGGGCCGGCGACGACGGCCCGGAGGCCACGCCGTTCACCACGTTCGGTCGCGGCGTCCCGGCCGCGATCACCCGGCGGTGGGCCGCCTACCCTCGGGACCGATGAGCAGCAACGCGGTCACTCTGGTCGTCCCGGCCCGCTTCGCCGGCCCACCCGGAACCGCCAACGGCGGCTGGATCTCCGGACGCCTGGCCGCTCTCGGCGGGCTCGCCGGACCGGTCCAGGTGACGTTGCGCCAACCCGCGCCGCTCGAGGTCGCGCTCGAGGTCCGGGTGGACGACCAGGGCGCTGCCAGCCTGGGGTTCGGCGGCGCGCTGATCGCCGAGGCAGCGGCCGGGACCCTGACCGAGGTGGTCGACCCGGTCGACCACGCGACTGCGCAGGCCGCGACAGCGGACTACGACGGCTGGACCGGTAACCCGTTCCCCGGCTGCTTCGTCTGCGGGCCGGACCGGCCGCCGCCCGACGGGCTCGGCGTCTTCCCCGGCCGGCTCAGCGGCCAGCCCGACACGGTCGCCACCTCCTGGCTGCCGGACGCGTCCCTCGCGGGCGCCGACGGGACCCTCCCGCCGCACCTCGTCTGGGCCGCCCTCGACTGCACCAGCGGCTGGTCCAGCGACCTGGCCGGCCGCCCCAAGGTGCTCGGCCGGATCACCGCCGCGGTCGACGCCGTCCCGCGCATCGGCGAGCCGTGCGTCGTGGTCGGCCGGCACCTGCGCGACGACGGCCGCAAGAGCTTCACCGCCTCGACCGCCTACGACAGCGACGGCCGGGTCCTGGGCCGGGCCGAGGCCCTCTGGATCGCACTCCGGACAGGCCCCACAAAGTCGTTGTGATCCGCCGCGGCGGCACGTAGCGTGGAGGCACACGGAAGGGAGGTGGTCCGAACACTTGAGTACTTATCGGACGCGTGAGGTGGCTACCAGCTAGCGCCACGTGCAGAACCGACGCCGTCGGATCACCGGGCACGGATCAGTTCATGGCCGGCGAATCCCAGGTAGTCACCCGACCCGCGGGCTTGTGGGGGAAACGTCCCTCCCACGACAAGGCCCGCGGGTCGCTGCATGTCCAGCCCCTACTTACGGCGCGAGCCGCTCGATCGTCCACCCCTGTTCGGTACGCCGGTAACGCAGCCGGTCGTGCAGCCGCCCGACCCGCCCGGCCCAGAACTCCCAGCTCTCCGGCACCACCCGGTAGCCGCCCCAACCCGGCGGCGCCGGCACCTCGCCCGGGAA
>JAVEDA010000525.1 GCA_030841195.1 Actinomycetota bacterium
TCGGCGACACGAGTGTGGGCTCACCGCGTCGCTACATGCCCGGGTTCAGGACGTCCACAGCGAGCCGAGGTGCACGAACGGGTCGCCGGGGCGCCAGCGCTCGAGAAAGCGCGCGATCGGCGGGCGCAGATCGAGCTCGGCGAGCTCGCTCCGCCCGACGAGGCGAACGTCCCGCACTGCGGGATCGCTCGAGGGCAGCAGCGGAGCGTCCGGCATCGCGATCGCGTAGATCACGTGGACGACGTGCCTGCGCGAGCCGTCGCGCGGCGGGGCGATCGACTCGGCGAGCGCGATCGGCGCGCCCGCCGGGAGGCCGCGGAGGCCGCACTCCTCGGCGAGCTCGCGGCCCAGCGCCGCCGCCATCGTCTCGCCGCCTTCGACGCCACCGCCGGGCAGCAGCCAGTAGGTGCGCCCGTTCTTCTCGTGCCGCACCAGCACGAGCGCATCGTCGCCGCGGTAGACGAGACCGCTGACGCGCAGCCGTGGCAGCTCGTGGCTCACGCTCGCCCGCTCGATCCGAAGCCCTGCTCCCCGCGCGCACTCGCGGCCAGCTCGTCGCGCACCACGACGGCGATCTGCGGTAGCGCCACGACCACGAGCTGCGCGATGCGCATGCCGGGCTCGACCCGGAAGGGCGCCTCACGGTCCGTGTTGATCAGCGTGACCCGCAGCTCGCCGCGATAGCCGCTGTCCACCAGGCCCGGGGAGTTGACGACGGTGACGCCGTGGTCGCGCGCGAGGCCCGAGCGCGGCAGGACGAGGCCGCACGTGCCCTCCGGCAGCTCGATCGCGATCCCGCAGCCGAGCGAGGCACGGGCGCCCGGAGCCAGGTCGGCGGCCTCGATGCTGACCAGATCGAACCCCGCATCGCCCTCGTAGGCTCGCGACGGTGCGCGAGCGTCCGCATGCAGGAGGCGCACGGGAAGCTCGAGCACGGTTCTCTCACGCACCGGTCGTGACGAGCCGGAACGAGGCGTAGCGCTCGGCGAGCGAGTGCGGGAGGTGCGCGCGGATGAGCACGCCGTCGGCGGTGTCCTCGCGCTCGAGCGGCGAGCCGAGCGCGTACAGCTCGGCGAGGATGCCGCCCTGGTCGAACGGCACGAGCAGCGCGATGCGCTCGAAGCGGCCCGCGAAGTGCTCGCCGATGGCCTGCTCGACGTCGAGGATCCCCTCGCCGGTGCGCGCCGAGACGAGCACGGCGTCGGGATTCCGGTTGCGGAGCCGCCGGCGCTCGTCCTCGCTGCAGCGGTCGATCTTGTTGAGCACGAGCAGGCGCGGCATCTCCGCTGCGCCGATCTCGTCGAGCACGCGCTCCACCGAGGCGATCTGGCGCTCGCGCTCCTCCTCGTCGGCCGAGGCGTCGGCGACGTGCAGCACGAGGTCGGCGAGCAGCGTCTCCTCGAGCGTCGAGGCGAACGCGGCGACGAGCTGGTGCGGCAGCTTGCGCACGAAGCCGACCGTGTCGGTCAGGAGATACGTGCGCCCGAGGTAGTCGTATGAGCGCGTCGTCGGGTCGAGCGTCTCGAACAGGCGATCCGCGGACGACACCGCCGATCCAGTGAGCACGTTCAGCAGCGTCGACTTGCCGACGTTGGTGTAGCCGGCGAGCGCGACGCTCGGCACCTCGTTGCGCTCGCGCTGCCTGCGCATCGTCGCGCGCTGCTTGCGCAGCTCGCGCAGCCGGCGGCGCAGCAGCGAGATGCGCGTACGCGCCAGGCGGCGGTCGGTCTCGAGCTGCGACTCACCGGGGCCACGAGTACCGACGCCGCCCCCGAGGCGCTCGAGGTGCTTCCACATGCCGCGCATGCGCTGCATGTTGTACTCCAGCTGCGCGAGCTCGACCTGGAGCTTGCCGGCAGCCGAGTGCGCGTGCAGCGCGAAGATGTCGAGGATCACGCGCGTGCGGTCGACCACGCGCATGCCGAGCTCGTCCTCGAGCACCCGCTGCTGGCTCGGCGAGAGCTCGTCCTCGGTCACGATGACCTCGGCCTCGTGGTCCTTGGCGAGCTCCTTCAGCTCCATGAGCTTGCCGCTGCCGACGTAGGTGCGCGGGTGGATCGTGGCGCGGTGCTGCACGCAGGTGGCCACGATGTCGACCTGCGCGGTGCGCAGCAGCTCGCGCATCTCGGCGAGCTCGCGGTCCTCGTCGGCACCTTGCGCGAGCACGGCGACCAGCACGGCGCGCTCGGGCCGTGCGTCGTACTCGATCATCTTGTCCCCCACGTGCGGAGCATATGTGTGGCTATGCCGGGCTCGCCTCCGCTGCGACGCAGGATGCGGGGGTCTCGGCGGTCGCCAGCTGCAGCAGCCCGTAAAGCGCCTCGCGCTGCTCGCGGTCGAGCGCCGCGAGCACCTCGTCCTCGGCGGCGGCAAGCGCGAACTCGGCCTTCGCCAGCAGCTCCGCGCCCGTGTCCGTCAGCTCGACGGTGTGCCGGCGGCGATCCTCGCTCGAGCGCCGCCGCTCGATCAGCTTCTGGCACTCGAGCTCGTTGAGCAGCCCGACGAGGTTGGTGCGGTCGACCCCAAGCGTCGTCGCGAGCGCGGCCTGGGTGCTGCCGCGCTGATCGCGCAGCACCGTGAGGGCGATCAGGTGGCGGGCCTTGAGGCCGAGCGGCGCGACGGCAGCCTCCGAGCGCACGCGCATGTGGCGTGCCAGATGGACGAGCAGCGCGGCCGAGCGATGCGGGGCCTGGTTGAGGATCGTGAGGGAGCTCACGTGACGCAGTATAGCGCTCCAGCATCCAATTATCTGTGTGCTATAAATCGTTTGTAGTTAGCAAACGATTACTGAAAGGCCAACGTCATGGCGCATCTCCTCCACATCGACGCGAGCATCCAGGGCGAGCGCTCGGTCAGCCGCGCGCTGACCGCGAGGGCCGCAGGCATCTGGCTCGCCGCTCATCCCGCCGGCACCGTGACCTACCGCGACCTTGGCGCCCACCCGTTGCCCCACCTCGACGCAGCCGCCGCCACCTCCCGCAGGGTGCCGCCGGATCAGCACACGCCGGAGCAGGCCGCGTCGTGGGCGCTCGCCGAGACGCTGGTCGGCGAGATCAAGCAGGCCGACACGATCCTGCTCGGGCTCCCCGTCTACAACTTCGGCGCGCCCAGCACGGTCAAGGCCTGGGTCGACCACCTGATCGCGCCGGGTCTGTCGCTCGATCCCGAGACGCACGCCGGGCTGCTCGGCGGACGCGACCTGCTCGTGCTCGCCGCACGTGGCGGCGGCTACGCCCCCGGCACGCCGCGCGAGGGCTGGGACCACGCCGAGCAGTGGCTGCCCCACGGCCTGCACCTGACCGGTCTCGAGCCGCGCTTCATCACCGCCGAGCTGACGCTCGCAGACGTCACGCCGGCGATGGAGTCGCTCAAGCCCCTCGCGGCCGAGAGCCTCGCCGCGGCGCAGCGCGCGATCGACGCGCAGTGGCAGAGCG
>JAVEDA010000173.1 GCA_030841195.1 Actinomycetota bacterium
CATCACCGGGCTGTCCAAGCTGGCTCGTCTGGTCGACGTGTACGCGCGCCGGCCGCAGGTGCAGGAGCGCCTCACCACCCAGGTAGCCGACTCGCTGGTTCGCATCCTCGAGCCGCTCGGCGCGATAGTCGTCGTCGAGTGCGAGCACCTGTGCATGTCGATGCGTGGCATCCGCAAGCCGGGCGCGCTGACCATCACCTCGGCGGTGCGCGGCCAGCTGCGCGACCCCACGACCCGGGCCGAGGCCATGAGCCTCATCGTCGCGCGCAGGTGAGCCCCGACCTGGCACTGCACGGCGCCGCGCTGCCCGGCCCGACGGGGCTGCCGGCATCATTGAGCGGCCTGACCCGCACCCTCGTCATGGGTGTCGTGAACGTGACCCCCGACTCGTTCTCCGACGGCGGCGACTTCCTCGACGCCGACGCGGCGATCGCGCACGGCCTGGCCCTGGTGGCCGACGGCGCCGACCTGGTCGACATCGGTGGCGAGTCGACCCGCCCCGGCGCGGCCCGGGTCGACGCGGCCGAGGAGCTGCGCCGGGTGCTGCCGGTGGTGCGTGCCCTGGCCGCCGAGGGCGTGGTGGTGAGCATCGACACGATGCGTGCGTCGGTAGCCGCAGAGACGCTCGGGGCCGGCGCCGCACTGGTCAACGACGTCAGCGGCGGGCAGGCGGACGACGCCATGGCGCGCGTCGTGGCCGACGCCGGCACGCCGTACGTCGTCATGCACTGGCGTGGCCACAGCGCCGACATGGCCAGCCGGGCCGTCTACGCCGACGTGGTGACCGAAGTGGTCGACGAGCTGCGTGGGCGGCTGGACGCGCTGTCGGCCGCTGGCGTCGACCTCGACCGGGTGGTGGTCGACCCGGGCCTGGGGTTCGCCAAGGACGCCGGGCACAACTGGTCGCTGCTGGCCCACCTGGACCGGCTGCACGTGCTCGGCCGGCCGCTGCTCGTGGGCGCCTCGCGCAAGGGTTTCCTCGGCCAGCTGCTGGCCGGCGGCGACGGGGTGCCTCGGCCGGCGGCGGCGCGTGAGGACGCGACCACCGCGGTCTCGGTGCTGGCTGCAGCCGCGGGCGTCTGGGCGGTCCGGGTGCACGAAGCGCGGGCGACCCGGGACGCCGTGGCGGTCGTCGCGGCAGCCCGGGCGGCAACGAGCGACCAGTGGGCGGCGCTGTGACGCCGCACCCGGAGACGCAGGCCGTGCTGCGGGCCAACCAGGCGCTCTACGACGCGTTCGAGTCCGGCGACATCGACCTGATGAGCGCGCTCTGGCTGGACGGGCCGGAGGCCGGCTCGGTGGCCTGCATCCACCCCGGCTGGTCGCCGTTGCACGGTCGCGACGTGGTGCTGCGCTCGTGGTCGATGATCATGGCCAACACGACGTACATCCAGTTCGTCCTCACCGATCTCGAGGCGCGGGTCACCGACGACGTCGCGGTCGTCACCTGTGGCGAGAACATGCTCACCGACCTGCCGGTCGACCCGGACGCGGTGCCCGGTGAGGCGATTGCCGGGCTGGCCGGCGGTCGTGCGGTCGCGACCAACGTCTTCCGCCGGACGGCCGACGGCTGGCGGCTCTGGCTGCACCACGCCTCGCCGGTTCTCACCCGGGACCAGCCGGAGGGCATGGGGGAGGGCAACGCGTGACGCGTGACCGCATCGCCGTCCGCGGCATCCGCGCGTTCGGGCACCACGGTGTGTACGCCGAGGAGCGCGCGACAGGCCAGCCGTTCGTGGTCGACGTCGTGCTGCACCTCGACCTGCGGCCGGCGGCTGCCAGCGACGACGTGGCCGACACCGTGCACTACGGCGAGCTGGCCCAGCAGCTCGTGGTCGCGGTGGAGGGGGAGCCGGTGGACCTGCTGGAGACGCTGGCCCAGCGGCTCGCGGACCTCGCCCTGTCCTATCCACGGGTCGACGAGGTCGAGGTGACCGTGCACAAGCCGGAGGCACCCGTGGGCGTCCCGTTCGAGGACGTCGCCGTCACCATCCGACGGAGCCGATCGTGACCGAGCAGCCGGTACGCCGGGTGGTGCTGTCGCTCGGCAGCAACCTGGGCGACCGCCTCGAGCTGCTCCAGGGAGCTGTCGACGCGCTGACCGACACCCCCGACCTGCAGGTGATCGCGGTCTCCCCGGTCTACGAGACCGACCCGGTCGGCGGCCCGGACCAGCCCGACTACCTCAACGCGGTCCTCGTCGCCGAGGGGCCGCACTCGCCGCGGACCCTGCTCGAGCGGGCCCTCGCGATCGAGAACGCCTTCGACCGGGTGCGGGACGTGCGCTGGGGACCGCGGACCCTCGATGTCGACCTGGTCGCGGTCGGTGACCTGGTCGTCGACGAGCCCGACCTGCAGGTGCCGCACCCCCGGGCCGGCGAGCGTGCCTTCGTGCTGGTGCCCTGGCTCGACGTGGACGCCGCCGCCGAGCTTCCCGGCGCCGGCCGGGTCGCCGACCTGGTCGCGGGTCTCGACGTCTCCGGCGTCCGCCGGCGGGACGACCTCGACCTGGTGGTGCCCTCGTGATGGCTGGGGGCCGCGGATGAGACCGACCCGGGTCCGCGAGCTTGTGGCCCTGCTGCTCGGCGTGGCCGCGGTGACATGGGGCGTGCTGCAGATCATGCTGGACCGCGGCGCGGTGCTGCCGCCGCTGACCTGGACCGCACCCAGCTGCATCGCGCTGCTCGCGATCGTGGTGCTCGCCACGGCGCTGGGGCTGCGGGCCCGGCTGGACGACCCGGCCAAGCGTCCGCACCCGCTGTCGATGGCTCGGATGGCCGTGCTGGGCAAGGCCAGTGCGCACGTGGGACCGATCGTCGGCGGGCTGTACGCCGGCTACCTGCTGGTGCTGCTCCCCGGCCTCGAGATCGCGTCCCGCCGGGACCGGTCGGTGCTCTGTCTGGTGGCTCTGGTGGCCTCGATCGGCCTCTCGGTGGCCGGGCTTGTGCTGGAGCGGGCCTGCCGGGTTCCGCCGTCCGGCACCGACGAGCAGATCCCCGCGGCCCGCGCCTGACCCGGCGTACGGTCCGATCGTCAGGCGGTGGCGACCGTCTCCACCTCGACCGCGCCGGGGTCGCGGCCGGTGAGGTCGGACTCGACCGACCGACGCAACGCCTCGTGCAGGGTCGCCGGGGTGAGCACGCCGACGTAGCGGTCCCCGTCGAGCACTGCCACCCAGCCGGCGTCGTGCTGCAGCATCTCGGCGAATGCCACCTTCAGGCTGGACCCGACCGGCACCCACGCGTCCATCCGACGGGCCCGGTCGGCGACGGTCCCGTCACCGGTCTCGTGGGCGGAGATCCAGCCGTGCAGGTTGTCCTCGTCGTCGAGCACCACGCCCCACCGTGCGTCGGCCGCACGCAACGACGCCGTGGCGTCGGCCACCCGGTCGGTCAGGTGCACGACCGGCGGGTGCTCGAGGTCGGACTGCTCGATGACCGTCACCGAGAGGCGTTTGAGGCCGCGGTCGGCGCCGACAAAGCTGGCGACGAACTCGGTGGTGGGGGAGCCGAGCAGCCGGGTCGGCGCGTCGTACTGCTCGAGGTGGCCGCCCTGCGAGAACACCGCGATCCGGTCGCCCATCCGCACGGCCTCGTCCAGGTCGTGGGTCACGAACAGCACCGTCTTGCGCACCTCGCGCTGAAGCCGGATGAACTCGCCCTGCAGCCGTTCACGCACGATCGGGTCGACCGCGCCGAACGGCTCGTCCATCAGGAGCACCGGCGGGTCCGCCGCGAGGGCGCGGGCCACCCCGACCCGCTGGCGCTGCCCGCCGGAGAGCTGGTGGGGGTAGCGCTTCGCGTAGGTCTTGGGGTCCAGGCCGACGAGCTCGAGCAGCTCGTGCACCCGCGCGTCGACCTTCTTCCGGTCCCACCCGAGCAGCTTGGGCACCGTCGCCACGTTCGCGGCGATCGTCTGGTGCGGGAACAGCCCGGTCTGCTGGATCACGTAGCCCATCCGACGGCGCAGCTTGACCGGGTCGACGTGCGTCACGTCTTCGCCCTCGAGCAGGATCCGGCCGCCGGTCGGCTCGATCAGCCGGTTGACCATCTTCAGCGTGGTGGACTTCCCGCAGCCCGACGGGCCGACGAGCACGACGGTCTCACCCTCGGGCACGTCGAGGTCGAGGTCGTGCACGGCCACCGTTCCGTCGTCGTACTTCTTGCTCACGCCGTCGAGTCGGATCATCGGTTCCGGGGTAGCGTCCACGCGTAGCCCTCCGTAGGGTGCACCTATTGTGCACTCATCTGGTCGAGTATTGGCAGCGGACGAGCCCGCGAACCCGTGGTTCAGCTGGCAGTACGTGCAGGACAACTCGGGGGACCTGCAGCACTACCTGCAGCAGCACCTGATCCTGACCGTCGAGTCGGTGGCCATTGCCATGCTCCTCGCTTTCCCGCTGGCCTTGCTGGCGTTCCGGTTCCGGTGGCTGACCACGCCGCTGCTCGGGATCACCGGGGTCCTCTACACCATCCCGTCGCTGGCCCTGTTCGGGTTCATCTACCCGTTCACCGGCCTCACCGAGCGAACCGTCGTGGTCGGGCTGGTCATGTACGCGCTGCTGGTGCTCGTGCGCAACACGTTGGCCGGCCTGGACGGCGTGCCGGACGACGTGCGCGAGGCGGCCCGCGGGATGGGGTACGGCCGGGGTCGGATGCTCTGGAAGGTCGAGCTCCCGGTGGCGCTGCCCACCATCATGGCCGGCGTCCGGGTGGCGACCGTGTCGACCGTCGCCCTGGTCACCGTCGGGGTCATCGTCGGGAACGGCGGCCTGGGGCAGCTCATCTTCCGCGGGTTCAACAGCGACTACCACGCCGAGATCCTCACGGCCTCGCTGCTGACGGTCGGGCTGGGGCTCGCGCTCGACGTCCTGCTCGCCCTGGCCACCCGGGCGCTGATGCCGTGGAGCAGGAGCCGGTCGTGAGCAGCCTCAACGACGCCTTTGTGTGGCTCAACGACCCGTTGAACTGGCAGGGACCGCAGGGGGTGCCGCACCTGACCTGGGAGCACCTCTACATCTCCGGGTTCGCCGTCGGGATCGCGGCAGTGATAGCCATGCCTCTCGCGCTGGCGCTCGGACACACCGGGCGTGGCGGCGGCTTCACCGTGGTGGTCACCAACGTGTCGCGGGCCATCCCCACCCTCGCCCTGCTCACGGTCTTCTCGGCCACCGCGATCGGGTTCGGCAACCGGGCCACGATCATCGCGTTGGCCGTGTTCGCGATCCCGCCGCTGCTGACCAACACCTATGTCGGAGTCCGCGCGGTCGACCCGGACGTCGTCGAGGCGGCTCGCGGGATGGGACTGTCCGGCTGGGCAGTGCTGACGCGGGTCGAGCTGCCACTCGCCGTACCGCTCATAGCGGCCGGCGTCCGGACGGCGGCCGTGCAGGTCGTCGCGACGGCCACCTTGGCTGCGCTGGTGGGCGGCGGCGGGCTCGGTGTGATCATCAACACCGGCTTCGGCCAGCAGGACCCCGGCCAGATCATCGCCGGCGGCATCCTGGTCGCGGCGCTGGCCCTGGCCACCGAGATCGTGCTGGCGCTGGTGCAGCGCCAGGTCACGCCGGGCCGGTCGCGGGGTCGCCGGGCGGTGGGTGGCCTGGATGCGGCGCCGCTGGCAGGACCTGGTGCAGGTGGGGCGGAACCGGACAACGACCGGGGGTCTGTCGCCGTTTCGTGACCCCACACGGTTGCGGTTGTCATACCCCCGTGCTGGGGTAGTGGCGAACGCGCGGGTCCGAACGTGGCCCGCCAGACACGCGCACCGGTGAAGCGCCGGTGCGGGACACAGAAGGCGGGCCTCATGCGTTATCGCGCTTTGGGCACTCTCGGCACAGCCGGGCTGCTCCTGCTCACCCTCTCGCTCTCGGCCTGCGGCTCCAGCGGCCAGTCGGGCACCACGACCACCCCGTCGAAGTCCAGCTCGGCTGCCGCCGGCGGCCAGGCCTGCCAGGCCGTGGCCGGCGACCAGCTGGTGGCCCTCGAGGACGACAAGAAGCTGCAGACGGTCGACAACATCATCCCGGCCGTCAACGCGAAGGCCGCGACCCAGCCGCTGCTCGACGCGCTCAACAAGGTGTCGGCAGCGCTGGACACCGCGAAGCTGGTCGACCTGAACAAGCAGACCGACATCGACCACAAGACCTCGCCGAACGTCGCGAAGGACTTCGTGGCGGCCGAGGGCCTCGCCGACGGCCTCAGCGGCGGCTCCGGCAAGATCGCCGTCCAGCCGGCCAACTTCTCCGAGAGCCTGACCCTGGCGAACATCTACGCGGACGTGCTCAACGCCGCTGGCTTCGACGCGTCGGTCAAGGGCGGGGCGAGCCGGGAGATCTACCTCAAGGCGCTGGAGAAGGGCGAGGTCCAGGTCGTTCCCGAGTACGTCGGGACGCTGACCGAGTTCATCAACAAGGCCGAGAACGGCGCCGACGCCGCCCCGATCGCCTCTGCCGACCTCGACGCCACCGTGGCGGGCCTTACCCCGCTCGGTGACAAGGTCGGGCTGAAGTTCGGTGATCCCTCGCAGGCGGCCGACCAGAACACCTTCGCGGTGACGACGGCGTTCGCCGACAAGTACGCCGTGAAGACGCTGTCGGACCTCGCCAGCAAGTGCTCCAGCGGTCTGGTGCTCGGTGGCCCGCCGGAGTGCCCGGACCGCCCGTTCTGCCAGCCGGGGCTGGAGACGAAGTACGGCCTGTCGTTCGACAGCTTCACCTCGCTGGACGCGGGCGGTCCGCTGTCGAAGACCGCGCTCAAGCAGGGCAAGGTGGCTCTGGCGCTGGTGTTCAGCTCGGACTCGGCTCTCGCGGGCGGCTGACCGTCTGGTGTTTCGTCTGGCCGCGGGCTCGCCGGTGACTCAGTCGTCGGCGGGCTCGCGGACCGGGTACAGCTCACCCACCCGCAGCGGCACCGGCACGATGTTGCCCGCCGGCGCGAGTGGGCAGACCCAGGCCGGGTCGTAGGCGCAGGACGGGTTGTAGGCGAAGTTCAGGTCGACGACCAGGGTGCCCCGCCCGGTGGCCAGGTCGACGTCACCGCCGAGGTCGGCCCCCTTCACCGTGTCCAGCAGGTAGCGGCCGGCGCCGTAGGTCTGCTTGCCGGCCAGCGCGTCCTTGACCGGCACGAAGATCCCGCCGCCGTAGGAGTCGAGCCACCAGACGTCCAGGTCGCCGATGTCGGGCAGGTGCAGCACCCCGATGCGCGCGAACGGCACCACCCCGTCGGTGGCGGTGGGCACCTCGAGGCGGTGCGGCTCGACATCCGGGTCGACCTCCACCTCCCGCCGGTACGTCGGGTCGTACGCCGCGACGCGCAGCCCGTCGAAGCCGGGCCGGTCCGCCGGCAGCAGCGGCGAGTCGGGGTGGTGGGCCAGCAGGTCGTCCCGCCCGGCCCGCCACAGCTGGTGGCCGGCAGCCGGGTCTGTCGTTGCCCGGACCTCCGCGTAGAGGGCGTGCACCCGGCGCCGCCAGCCGAGGAGGGAGAGGCTCATGTGACCAGAGTGACATTTGAGGTGTTTGGGCGTGGCGTCATGGTTGCCAGCCTCTCAGCGCGTAGCGTCCTGGGCCATGGCTGGACGGCACCGTAGACCCTCTGCCTGGCGCAGGCTCCTCACCTCGATGGTGCGCAGCCGGGACCGGGCTCGCACCGCTGCACTGCAGGCGGAGGTCGTCGCCCTGCGCTCGGTCGTCGCCCAGCTGCGCGACGAGCTGGGTCGGGTACGGGCCGAGGCGGCGGCTGCTGCTGCCGTTGTCGTGCCGGCTGCCGCTCCCGCCCCCGAGCTGGCCGAGGTCCGCTGGGTCACGCTGCAGATGCCGCTGGTCCAGCTGGCCCTCGGCGACCCGGCCGACCTGACTCGTGGACCCGAGGTGGCGGCTGCGCTGGCCCACCCGGACCGCGGCGAGGACACGGCCGAGACCGAGATCGTGCTGGACCCGGCGCTGGAGCCGGCGGCCGCGCTGGAGCCGGCCGCGGCGCTGGTCCGGACGCCGGCCGACCGGCTGGCCTGGACCGTGCTCGCGAACCTGCCCGAGCGCCCGTTGCTGGACCCGCGCTCCGACCGCGACTCCGAGCCCCGGGACCCGGCGGCCACCGCGGCGCCCACCCAGCACCGCCGTACCGCCTGACTCGTCTGACCGCGCCGCCCCGCCCCGACCGTCGCCTGCCCCGACCCGCCACGCGACATCACGCGGGCGGACGCTTCAGCACGCGTGCACCCGTGGCGAGGTGTCCGCCAGCGTGCTTTACGTGGTCGACTCGGCGCCGCGGCGGGTTACTTGTCGATGTCGCCGACGACGAAGAACATCGAGCCGAGGATGGCGACCATGTCGCTGACCAGAGCGCCGGGGAGCAGTTCGGACAGCACCTGGATGTTGTTGAACGAGGCCGACCGCAGCTTGAGCCGCCAGGGCGTCTTCTCGCCGCGGGAGACCAGGTAGTAGCCGTTGATCCCGAGCGGGTTCTCGGTCCAGGCGTACGTCGATCCCTCGGGCACCTTGAGCACCTTGGGCAGCCGGGTGCTGACCGGCCCGGGCGGCAGCGACTGCAGCCGTTCCAGGCAGGCGTCGGCGAGGTCGAGCGAGACCTGCGCCTGCTCGAAGAGGCACTGGAACCGGGCCAGGCAGTCGCCGGCGGTCCGGGTCACGACCGGCACGTCCAGCGAGCCGTAGGCCAGGTAGGGCTCGTCCCGGCGCAGGTCGAGGTCGACGCCGGACGCGCGCGCGATCGGGCCGCTGACGCCGTAGGAGTGCACCAGCTCCGGCGACAGCACGCCCACCCCGCGGGTCCGGGCGTGGAAGATCTCGTTGCCCAGCACCAGGTTCTCGATGTCGGGCAGCCGGCGGCGCACCTCGTCGACGGCGTGCCGGGCCCGGCCGGTCCAGCCGGCCGGCAGCTCCTCCTTGAGACCGCCGACCCGGTTGAACATGTAGTGCATCCGGCCGCCGGAGACCTCCTCCATCACCGCCTGGATCGTCTCGCGCTCGCGGAACGCGTAGAAGATCGGCGTGATGGCGCCGAGCTCGATCGGGTAGGACCCGAGGAACATCAGGTGGTTGAGCACCCGGTTCAGCTCAGCCAGCAGGGTGCGCGTCCAGACCGCCCGCTCGGGCACCTCCATCCCCAGCATGCGCTCGGCGGCCAGCACCACGCCGAGCTCGTTGGCGAACGCGGACAGCCAGTCGTGCCGGTTCGCCAGCACGATGATCTGCCGGTAGTCGCGGACCTCGAACAGCTTCTCGGCGCCGCGGTGCATGTAGCCGACGATCGGTTCGGCGGTGATGATCCGCTCGCCGTCCAGCAGCAGCCGGAGCCGGAGCACGCCATGGGTGGACGGGTGCTGCGGGCCGATGTTGAGCACCATGTCCTGGGTCGCCAGCCGGTCGTCGCCGCCGACCAGCTCCGCGCCGGCACCGAGCCCGACGATGCGCTCGGTCGGTGCTCCGCTGCTCACGAGGCCCTCACGAGGCCCGAGTCTGCCAGGCTTTCCCGGCACCGCCAGGGACCGGCCAGTAGCGTCGGTGCCGTGAGTGAACCCTTCGACCCGCCCGGTGAGCCCTGGGTCCGCGTGTCGCCGAAGCTGGCGACGCTGCGCCGGCTGCTCAACATCGGCGCCGGCGCGGTGCTGCTGGTCGGCCTCACGGTGCTGGCCGCGATGGCCTCGACCTGGGCTGCCGTCGCCGTCGCCGTCCTGGGCGTGGCCGCGCTCGGCTGGGGCTGGGTGATCGTCGGCCGGTCGGTGCGCTCCTGGGGCTACGCCGAGCGGGCGGAGGACCTGCTGGTGACCCGCGGCGTGCTCAACCGTCAGCTCGTCGTGGTGCCCTACGGCCGGATGCAGTTCGTCGACGTGACCGCCGGGCCGCTGGACCGTCGGTTCGGGCTGGCCACCGTGCAGCTGCACACCGCGGCCGCCGCCAGCGACGCGCAGATCCCGGGCCTGGTCCCCGCCGAGGCGGCCCGGCTCCGGGACCGCCTGGCCGCCCGGGGAGAGGCCGGCGCCGCCGGTGTCTGAGGCTGACCAGAAGCAGCGCGACGACCGGGACGGCTTCCGCCGACTGCACCCGCTCACCCCCTTCATCCGCGGTTGGAAGATCTTCGCCGCGGCCGTGGCCATCGCGCTCCAGCAGGCGTACGGCGACATCGGCACGGGCTGGTTGCTCAGCGCGATCGGCGCGAGCATCCCGATCGGCATCGCCTACGGCTGGCTGTCCTGGCGCAACACCCACTACCGGGTGGGCGACGACGACCTGCGGCTGGAGACGGGAGTGCTCCGCAAGAGGTCGCGCCGGGTCCGGCTGGACCGGCTGCAGGCGGTCGACGTGGTCCGCCCGCTCGTCGCCCGCGCGCTGGGGCTGGCCGAGCTGCGGCTCGAGGTCGCCGGCGGCGGGTCGTCGGAGGCACCGCTCGCCTACCTGTCCGAGGACGCCGCCCAACGGCTGCGGGCCGAGCTGCTCGCCCGGGCCGCCGGTCTGCACCACGCGACCCCCGAGGCCCCCGAGGCGGTGCTGCTCGAGGTGCCGCTGGGCCGCCTGGTCGAGGCGACCCTGCGGTCGGTCGCGCTGATCGGGATGCTGGTGTCGCTGGTCTTCCTGATCGTCGTCACGGTGGTGACCGGCGAGTGGTCGCTGCTGGGCTTCGCGGTGCCGTTCGGCCTGGCGGTGGTGCCCATCTCGGTCGGCACCGTGGTGCGGCACTTCGGGTTCACGGTGGCCGAGTCGCCGGACGGTCTCCGGATCCGGCACGGCCTGCTGGAGACCCGGTCGCAGACCGTGCCCCCGGGCCGGGTGCAGGCGGTGCGGGTGGTCGAGCCCTGGCTGTGGCGCTCGCAGGGGTGGTGCCGGGTCGAGGTGGACGTCGCGGGGTACGTCGGTGAGGGGCAGGCCGCTGCGTCGGTGCTCTGCCCGGTGGCCCCGCGGGCCGAGGCGCTGGCCCTGCTCGCCCGGGTGCTGCCGGGGGTCGACGTCGACGCGGTTCCTTTGACCGGCGTACCGGCCTCGGCGTTCTGGCTGGACCCGATCGGCTGGCGGTCGCTCGGCGTCGGCGCCGACGACCGGGTGCTGGTCACCCGCACCGGCCGGTTCACCCGGGTGACCGACGTGGTGCTGCACGAGAAGCTGCAGAGCGTGCGGCTGCGCCAGGGCTTGGTGCAGCGACGCCTCGGGCTGGCCAGCGTGCACCTGGACACCACGCCGGGCCCGGTCAACGCCAGCGCGGCGCACCGGCCGGCCGCCGAGGCCAGGGCCATGGTGGACGCCGAGGTGGAGCGCGCCCGGGTGTCGCGGTCGCTGGCCCGCCCCGATCGGTGGATGAGCCCGCCGACCGGCCCGGCAACACCTACTGTGACGCGGTGACGTCCCGCCCCGAGCGCCAGCTCGACCTCGACCTGGCCGATCCCGGCTTCGTCGACGACCCGTACCCCGCGCTGGCCGGGCTCCGTGAGACGGCCCCCCTGGTCTGGCACGAGCAGACCGGGCAGTGGCTCGCGCTGACCTACGCGGCGGCGAACGGGCTGCTGCGGGACCGCAGGTTCGGCCGGCTCTGGCAGGACAAGGCTCCGGTGGTGGAGCTCGAGCCGTTCAACATGCTGCACCGCAACCAGATGATGGAGAACGAGCCGCCGGCGCACACCCGGATGCGGTCTCTCGTCGCGGCGGCGTTCGCGCGCGGTCACGTCGAGCGGCTCCGTCCGTGGGTGCAGTCGGTCGCCGAGGCGCTGCTGGATGACGTCGACCTCGCGTCCTTCGACCTGATCGCGGACTACGCGGAGCCGCTGCCGGTGGCGGTG
>JAVEDA010000186.1 GCA_030841195.1 Actinomycetota bacterium
CACGTTAACGAGATATAACCACCTGAGAAGGAGCACCCATGAGTTCGGTACGAGTGGCCATCGTCGGCGTCGGCAACTGTGCCTCGTCGCTGGTCCAGGGCGTCGAGTACTACAAGGACGCCGACCCGCAGAGCCGCGTGCCCGGGCACATGCATGTCCAGTTCGGCGACTACCACGTCCGGGACGTGGAGTTCGTGGCGGCGTTCGACGTGGACGCGAAGAAGGTCGGCACCGACCTCTCCGAGGCCATCAACGCCAGCGAGAACAACACCATCAAGATCTGCGACGTGCCGCCGACCGGCGTCACCGTCCAGCGCGGCCACACCCTCGACGGTCTCGGCAAGTACTACCGCGAGACGATCACCGAGTCCGACGACGAGCCCGTCGACGTGGTGCAGGTGCTCAAGGACACCAAGGTCGACGTCCTCATCTGCTACCTGCCCGTCGGCTCCGAGGCCGCCGCCAAGTTCTACGCACAGTGCGCCATCGACGCCAAGGTCGGCTTCGTCAACGCCCTGCCCGTCTTCATCGCCGGCACCCCCGAGTGGGCGCAGAAGTTCACCGACGCCGGTGTGCCGATCGTCGGTGACGACATCAAGTCGCAGGTCGGCGCCACCATCACGCACCGCGTGCTGGCGAAGCTGTTCGAGGACCGCGGTGTGATCCTTGACCGCACCTACCAGCTCAACGTCGGCGGCAACATGGACTTCAAGAACATGCTGGAGCGCGACCGCCTGGAGTCCAAGAAGATCTCCAAGACGCAGGCCGTCACCAGCAACATGGAGAACAAGCTGTCGGCCCGCAACGTGCACATCGGCCCGTCCGACTACGTGCAGTGGCTGGACGACCGCAAGTGGGCCTACGTCCGGCTCGAGGGCCGCAACTTCGGCGACGTGCCGCTGAACCTCGAGTACAAGCTCGAGGTGTGGGACTCGCCGAACTCGGCCGGCGTCATCATCGACGCACTGCGGTGCGCGAAGATCGCGATGGACCGTGGCATCGGCGGCCCGATCCTCTCGGCGTCGAGCTACTTCATGAAGTCGCCGCCCGTGCAGCATGACGACGACATGGCGCGCGACCTCGTCGAGCAGTTCATCGCGGGGACGATCGAGCGCTAGACCGCACTGCGGTTTCGTCGCGAAAGCGGACCTGCTGGCGGCCCCCTCGGGGGTACGCCAGCCGGTCCGCTTCGTCATCTGGGCCACCGTGCCCGCCGTACGCTCCCAGGCATGGGCTTCGCCGGCGACCTCCGTGCCGTCGTCCGGCACCGTGACTTCCGCCGGCTGTTCGCGACCCGGCTGACCTCGCAGGCCGCGGACGGCGCGTTCCAGGCCGCGCTCGCGAGCCTGTTCTTCTTCTCGCCGGAGCGGCAGACGTCCGCCAGCAGCGTGGCGGCCGCGTTCGCGACCCTGCTGCTGCCCTACTCGCTGGTCGGTCCGTTCGCGGGTGTGCTGCTCGACCGGTGGCGCCGGCGGCAGATCCTGGTGGTGGCCAACCTGCTCCGCGCCGCCATGGTGCTCGGCGTGGCCGGGCTCACCGCGGCCGACGTGACCGGCGTACCCCTCTATGCCGCCGTGCTCGCCTGCCTGTCGGTGAACCGGTTCTTCCTGGCCGGGTTGTCGGCCGCGCTCCCGCACGTGGTGACCCGGGCCGAGCTGGTGATGGCCAACTCGGTGTCCACCACGACGGGCACCGTGGTGGCGATCCTCGGCGGCGGCATCGGCTTCGGGCTCAAGCGGCTGTTCGGGGACGGGGGCAACGCCGACGCCCAGGTCATCGTGGTCGCGGCGCTGGCCTACGCGGTGGCCGGCGGGCTGGCGGCTCGGATGGACAAGGACCTGCTCGGGCCGGACCTTGATGCCGAACCGCCGCAGACCCGTGAGGCCGTACGCCGGGTGGCCCGCGGCCTGGCCGACGGCGCCCGGCACGTGTGGCACCACCGCGCCGCGGGGCACGCCCTGGCGGCGATCGGTGGGCACCGCTTCTTCTACGGCGTCTCGACCATCTCGGCGATCCTGCTGTTCCGGTCGTACTTCCACGACCCGGACGACGTCGACGCGGGCCTGGCCGGGCTCGCGGGTGTCTTCGCCGCGTCGGGGGTCGGCTTCTTCGTCGCCGCGGTGGTCACGCCGGAGGTGACCCAGCGGGTGCGCAAGCAGACCTGGATCGTGGTCTGCTTCGCGATGGCCGCGGTGGCGGAGGCCGTGTTCGTGGTGGTGCTCAGCGAGTGGCTGCTCTACGTCGGCGCGTTCGTGCTCGGCATCGCGGCGCAGGGGTCGAAGATCTGCGTCGACACGATCGTGCAGACCTCCGTCGACGACGCCTTCCGCGGCCGGGTGTTCTCGTTCTACGACGTCATCTTCAACATCGCGTTCGTGTCCGCCGCGGCTTTCGGCGCGGTCGCGCTGCCGGCCGACGGCAACTCCCGCCCGGTCTACGCCGTGGTGGCCCTCGGCTACGCCGCCACCGCCGTCCTCTACGCCCGCGCCACCAAGCACCTCACCACCCGCACCGTCGCGGCCTGACCCAGCTCCCCGTTGACCACGTATGGCACGTGAGTGGGTACCTCGCCAGGTGCAGACGCCTCGGGAAGTACCGACACGCCTGCCATACGTGGTCAACGGTCAGCGCGGCTGGGTGGCCCACCAGGCGCGGAGCTCGGCCTCGGCGGCTTCGCGGGAGAGCGGGCCTTGCTCGAGGCGGACCTCCTTGAGGTGCCGCCAGGCCTGCCCGACCACCGGACCCGGCGGGACACCGAGGATCGCCATGATCGCGTCGCCGTCCAGGTCGGGCCGGATCGAGTCCAGCTCCTCCTGCGCGCGCAGCCGGGCGATCCGCTCCTCGAGCGAGTCGTAGGTGCGCGCCAGGGCGGCCGCCTTGCGTCGGTTGCGGGTGGTTCAGTCCGTCCGGGTCAGCTTGTGCAACCGGTCGAGCAGCGGGCCGGCGTCGGTGACGTACCGGCGTACGGCGGAGTCGGTCCACTCCCCGCTGCCGTAGCCGTGG
>JAVEDA010000273.1 GCA_030841195.1 Actinomycetota bacterium
CGGGCCGGCGCCGCCCCGACGGTGCAGACCCGCACCTCGTAGAGCCGGCGTCCGGCGTCGTCGCGGGCCGCGCCGAAGACCAGCGGCGGCGTCCCCAGGTCGAATCCGACCACCCCCTCCAGGGCGAGCACCCCGACCCCGTGCGCTGCGCCTGGGTGTTCGGTCATGGCCGGATTCTTGCACATGATGGCTGCCCGGCCACTGGTTCAGGGCCGGCCGATCGGCCACCCTGGATGGGTGAGGGTGACCTCGACCGCCAGCGGCCGCCGCTACCGCGTGCACCCGGCCTGGCTGGTGGCAGCGGTCTCTTTCGTCGCGCTGATCGGCGCGGCCGGCTTCAGGGCCACGCCCGGCGCGCTGATCACCTCGCTGCAGGACGAGTACGGCTGGTCCCGCGGCACCATCTCGCTGGCGGTGTCGGTCAACCTGCTGCTCTTCGGCCTGACCGCGCCGTTCGCGGCGGCCCTGATGAACCGGTTCGGCATCCGGCGGGTGGTGTCGATCGCGCTGGTCCTCGTGGCGGCCGGCAGCGGGCTGACCGTCTTCATGACCGCGAGCTGGCAGCTGGTGCTGCTCTGGGGCGTGCTCGTCGGGCTCGGCACCGGCTCGATGGCCCTGGCGTTCGTCGCCACCGTGTCCGGGCGCTGGTTCGTGCGCAGCCGAGGCCTGGTCACCGGTGTCCTGACCGCTGGCAGCGCGACCGGCCAGCTCATCTTCCTGCCGGTGGTGGCCTGGCTGGCGCACGACCACGGCTGGCGCGCCGCGGCGCTGGTGGTCGCCGGCGGAGCCCTCGCCGTCGTACCGCTCGTGCTCTTGCTGCTGCGCGACTTCCCCGCCGACCTCGGCATCCCCCCGTACGGCGGGGACGAGATCGTCGAGCCACCGGCTCGCACTGGCAACGCGGCTCGCGTCGCCGTCGACGCCCTGCGCGGGGCGGCGCGGACCCAGCCGTTCTGGTTGCTGGCGGGCGGTTTCGCGATCTGCGGCGCGACGACCAACGGGCTGGTCGGCACCCACTTCATCCCGGCGGCCCACGACCACGGCATGCCGACCACGACGGCCGCGAGCCTGCTCGCGTTGGTCGGCCTGTTCGACATCGCCGGGACGATCGCGTCCGGCTGGCTCACCGACCGGGTGGACTCGCGGCTCCTGCTGGCCGGGTACTACGCGCTGCGCGGGCTCTCGCTGCTGGTCCTGTCACAGCTGTTCGCGGCCTCGCCGCACCCCAGCATGCTGGTGTTCATCGTGTTCTACGGCCTCGACTGGGTGGCGACCGTCCCGCCGACCGTCGCGCTGTGCCGGCAGTACTTCGGCGACGCCGGGCCGGTCGTGTTCGGCTGGGTGTTCGCCGCGCACCAGGTCGGCGCCGCGATCGCGGCCACCGCGGCCGGCCTGACCCGCGACCACCTCGGCACCTACACCCCGGCGTGGTTCGTCGCCGGTGGGCTCTGCCTGGTGGCGGCCTCGTTCTCGACCCGGATGCCGGACCCGAGGACGTTCGCGCCGGTGCCTGTCCTGGCCGCGCCGACGGCACCGGTGGACGTGCTCAGCCCGCCGCGTCCGTGAGCAGCCGGACCGCCTCCCGGGCGGCGAGGTCCGACAGCGGATCGCCCGCGGCGTCCTGCAGGTAGAACACGTCGACGGCCTCGGCGCCGAGGGTCACCACCCGGGCGCCGCGGATGTTCACACCCATCAGGGCCAGCGCGCGACCGAGCCGGTAGAGCAGCCCCGGCCGGTCCCCGGCCCGCACCTCGAGCACCGTCGAGGTCGCGGACGCCGCATCGATCACCTCGACCCGCGGCGCCGCCGGCGGGCTGGCCGGCTGCCGGCGGCTGGCGTCGCGGGCGGTGAGCCGCTGGGTCACGTCGAGCTCGCCCTCCAGCGCGCGCGCAATGTCGTTGCGCAGCGCCTCCGCCCGCGGATCGTGGTCGCGGTCGGGCACCACGGTCCAGACGTCCAGCGCCATACCCGCCTCGGTGCGCACCTGGGCGGAACGCACCGACAGCCGGTGCAGCGCGAGCACCCCGGCGATGGTGGCGAACAGCCCGGTGCGGTCGGGCGCCGCGACCGTGACGGTCCAGGTGACGGCCTCGTCCGGCTCGGCCACCACAGCCAGCCGGCCGGCCGCGACCAGGGCGGTCTGCGCCGGGGTCAGCGGGGGCGGCGGCGGCGGGGGTGCGCCGTGCAGGCGCAGTGCGGTCCGGCGTACCAGGTCGTCCACGAGCCCCGCCTTCCACTCACTCCACGCGACCGGCCCGGTGGCCAGCGCGTCGGCCCGGGTCAGGGCCGCCATCAGCTCGAGCACCTCGGTGGTGCCGAGCTCGTCGGCGACCGCGGTGACGGTCGCCGGGTCGTCCAGGTCGCGCCGGGTGGCCTTCTCGACGAGGAGCAGGTGGTGCCGGACGACGAGCGCGAGGGTCGCGACGTCGTCGGTGTCGAAGCCCATCCGGGTGGCGATCGTCACCGCCAGCGGCTCCCCCGCCTGGCTGTGGTCGGTCCGGGCGGTCTCGGATCCCTTGCCGATGTCGTGCAGGAGGGCCCCGACGAGCAGCAGGTCCGGGCGGTGCACCTCGCGCACCAGCGGGACCGCCTGCACGGCCGCCTCGAGCAGGTGCCGGTCGACGGCGTAGCGGTGTACGGCGTTGCGCTGCGGCCGGTGCCGGACCAGGTCCCACTCGGGCAGCAGCCGGGCGATCAGGCCGGCCTGGTCCAGGGCCTCCCACACCGGCACCATCGGTGGCCCGGCACCGACCAGCTCGACGAACAGGTGCCGGGCGGTCTCCGGCCACGGCTGCGGCAATGTCGGGGAGTCGGCGACCAGCCGGTCGACCGAGCTCTGGGACAGCGGCAGCCCGGCGCGGGCCGCACGCGCGGCCATCCGCAGCACCAGCAGCGGGTCGGTGCGGGGGTCCGCCTGGGCGGTGAGCACGGCCTCGCCGTCGTGCTCGGCGAGGCCCGGCCCGAGCAGCCGCAGCACCGGTTTGCGGCCGCGCACGAACCGCGACCGCTGCGGTCGGGTGGCTTGCAGGGCCCGGCGCCAGGTGACCTCGGCGGCGTGGGTGATTGCCGCCGCCGAGCGGCCGACCTCGCGGAGCAGGGCGTCGGCGTCCGCCAGGTCCAGGTCGGCGGCCACCTGGTCCTGCTCCTGCAGCTGCAGCCGGTTGGTGGCCCGCCCCGTGACGAGCTGCAGCGCGTCCCGGACGTCGGCCAGCCGGCGTACGGCATCGTCGACGTCACGGTGCGGCCGGTCGGCCACCCAGGATGCGGCGACGGCGCGCAGCGACACGACGTCGCGCAGGCCGCCGCGGCCGTCCTTGAGGTCGGGCTCGAGGTCGTGGCGCAGGTCGCCGGACCGCGCGCCCCGCTCGTCCCATGCCTCGCGCAGCTCGGGCAGGCGACGGCGGGCGGCCGCGCGCCAGTCGCCGAGGACGCTGCTGCGCAGGCGGCCGACCAGCGCCGGGTCGCCGGCCACCGGCCGCGCGTCGAGCAGACCGAGCAGCACGGGCAGGTCGGCGCTGGCCAGCCGACGGGCCTCCTCGAAGGTGCGCACCGCGTGGTCGAGCCGCACGCCGGTGTCCCAGACGGGGTACCAGATCTTGTCGGCGAGGTCGGCGGCGACGTCGCGGTCGGCGTGCAGCAGCACCAGGTCCAGGTCGCTGCCCGGGGACAGCTCGCCGCGGCCGTAGCCGCCGACGGCGACCAGGGTGGCCTTCCCGGCCGGTACGCCGGTGGACGCGACCGCGTCGGCGAACACCTGGCGCAGCCACGAGTCGGTCAGGGCCGCGAGGCCCTTGCGCCGCATCGCGCTCCCGGCACCGGCGTTGTGGCTCTCGCTAAGCAGCTCGCGGCGCCTGGCCGCGTAGTCCGACGGCAGCGCGGAAGCCGACACGGATGTCGGCCCCGCGCTCCCGCTCGACTCAGAGCGCGTCGACGCCACGCTCGCCCGTACGGACCCGCACGACGGTGTCCACCGGGGTCGACCAGACCTTGCCGTCGCCGATCCGGCCGGTCTGCGCCGACTTCGTGATCACCTCGATCACGTCGTCGCTGTCGGCGTCGTCGACGAGCACCTCGACCCGCACCTTCGGCACCAGGTCGACGGTGTACTCCGCGCCCCGGTAGACCTCGGTGTGGCCCTTCTGCCGGCCGTAGCCGCTGGCCTCGGTGACCGTGATGCCATGCACCCCGAAGGACTCGAGGGCACTCTTCACGTCGTCCAGCTTGAACGGCTTGATGACAGCGGTGATGAGCTTCATGCGTCCACCCTCTCCTTCGCGGTACCGACGCCGGCGCCGGTGTGGAAGCCGCTGCCCGAGACGGACCCGAGCTCGTACGCCGACTCGGCGTGGGTCGTCAGGTCGATCCCCGTGACCTCCGCGTCGTCGGGGATCCGGAAGCCCATCGTCTTGTCGATGATGGTGCCGATGACATAGGCGAGGACGAAGGAGAACACCAGCACGGCACCGGCCGCGACGGCCTGCCGCCAGAGCTGGTCGACGCCGCCGCCGTAGAGAAGACCGTCGACGCCGGCCGGGGCGTCCTTGGTGGCCAGCACGCCGATGAGGAGGGTGCCGGCTATGCCACCGACCAGGTGGACGCCCACGACGTCGAGCGAGTCGTCGTAGCCCCACTTGAACTTCAATGCCACCGCGAGTGCGCAGAGCACGCCGGCGACCGCGCCGACGATGATCGCGCCGACGGCGTTGACCGACGAGCAGGCAGGCGTGATGGCGACCAGACCGGCCACGACGCCGGAAGCGGCGCCGAGCGAGGTCGCGTGACCGTCCCGGATCTTCTCGGTTGCCAGCCAGGCGAGCGACGCAGCCGCGGTGGCGGCCATCGTGTTGATCCAGGCGACCGCCGCGGTGTTGCCGGCTCCCAGCGCCGACCCGGCGTTGAAACCGAACCAGCCGAACCACAGCAGCCCGGCGCCGATCATGACCAGCGTCAGGTTGTGCGGGCGCATGGCCTCCTTGCCGAAGCCGATCCGCTTCCCGAGGACCAGGGCAAGCGCCAAGCCCGCGGCACCGGCGTTGATGTGCACCGCGGTGCCGCCGGCGAAGTCGATCGCCTTGAGGTCGTTGGCGATCCAGCCACCGACCTCGCCGGTGTAGCCGTCGAACGCGAAGACCCAGTGCGCCACCGGGAAGTACACGACCGTCGCCCAGACGCCGGCGAAGACCATCCAGGCACTGAACTTGGCCCGGTCTGCGATGGCGCCGCTGATCAGCGCCACGGTGATGATGGCGAACACGGCCTGGAAGCCGACGAAGGCGAGCGGCGGGATGCCGGCGGACTCACCCGCGACGCCGCCGAGCGGGGCCGCGGACATCAGCCCCTTGAGGCCGACGAAGTCGAAGTTGCCGACCAGGCCGCCGCCGGCGTCGTTCCCGAACGACAGCGAGTAGCCGTACAGCACCCACAGCACGCTGATGAGGCCGAGAGCGCCGAAGCTCATCATCATCATGTTGAGGACGCTCTTGGCGCGGACCATGCCGCCATAGAAGAGCGCGAGGCCTGGGGTCATGAGCAACACGAGCGCGGCGCTCGTGAGGACCCAGGCGGTATCGCCGGAGCTGGGTGTCACGTGGGTTCCTCCTTGGGGACCGGGGTCTGCCCAGGAGGCTGGTCGAGGCGGGTTACCGACCGACGCGCCCAAGGTTTCCGTCGTGTATCCATCACGACGGTCGGGTTACGGCCTTGTTACGGGCCGGTCGATGCTCGACAGCGGCGTCAGCGCTCGCGCCGGAACACCAGGACGGCCGCGAAGGTCGCCAGGAAGGCGCCGACCGCCCCCGAGCCGGCGTGCAGGAACGGCAGGATCGCGAAGAGCACCCAGACACCCACGCCGGTGACGGCACCCGCGACGGCAGCTGCCCGGACCCGGCGCACGATCGGCCCGCCCTCGGGCTGCGCGTCGCCGTGCGGCTGCAACGACCGTTGCGGCCGGTCCCCCAGCATGCCGTCGACCTCGGCGAGCAGCCGCTCGGTCTCGCTGGGTTCGTCACCGGGGGTGCGCTGTGCCGCCATGGCTCCATGGTGCCTCGCCAACGGGCCCCGTGCGAACGGCTACTCGGCCGGGTCGCCGAGCAACGCGTCCACGAAGACCTCGGGGTCGAACGGCGCCAGGTCGTCGGCGCCCTCGCCCAGGCCGACCAGCTTGACGGGTACGCCCAGCTCGCGCTGGACCGCAACCACGATGCCGCCCTTGGCTGTCCCGTCGAGCTTGGTGAGCACGATGCCGGTGATGTCCACGACCTCGGCGAACACCCGGGCCTGCACCAGGCCGTTCTGGCCGGTGGTGGCGTCCAGGACGAGCAGCACCTCGTCGACCGGGCCCTGCTTCTCGATCACCCGCTTGACCTTGCCGAGCTCGTCCATCAGGCCGACCTTGTTCTGCAGCCGTCCCGCCGTGTCCACGAGCACCACGTCGTAGCCGCCGGCGTCGCCCTGCTTCACGGCGTCGAACGCGACGCTGGCGGGGTCACCGCCCTCCGGACCGCGGACCACCGGCGCGCCGACCCGCTCGCCCCAGGTGGTCAGCTGGTCGGCCGCGGCCGCACGGAAGGTGTCGGCCGCACCGAGCAGCACTGTGCGGTCCTCGGCCACCAGGACCCGCGCGAGCTTGCCCACGGTGGTGGTCTTGCCGGTGCCGTTCACGCCGACGACGAGGACGACGGCCGGGCGGCCGTCCGCTCCGGTCGTGTGCAGCGACCGGTCGGCGTCGGGGCCGACCAGGGTGAGCAGCTCCTCGCGCAGCAGGGCCCGCACCGAATCGGTGTCGCGGGACCCGAGCTCCTTGACCCTGGTGCGCAGCCGCTCCACGAGCTCCTGGGTCGGGCCGACTCCGACGTCCGCGGTGAGCAGGACCTCCTCGACCTCCTCCCAGACCGCGTCGTCCAGCCGCTCCTTCGACAGCAGGCCGAGCAGGCCGCGGCCGAGGGTTGCCTGAGAGCCGCCGAACCGGGACCGCAGCCGGGCCATCCGGCCGGCCACCGGCGCGGGCTTCTCGGTGGGGCCGGTCGGTGCGCCGGGCTCGCCCGGTGGTGCGACGACCTTCACGTCGCCGGACGGTTCGGCGGCGCGCTCGCCGGGCCGCTCCTCGAGGTCGGTCAGCGGCGGCAGGGCCGCCTTGCCCGGCCGCTGCCGGCTCCGGCGGCCCCGGGTCAGGGCAAGGCCGCCCCCGACGAGGACGAGCAGTCCGAGGGCGGCCAGGACGATGACGAGGGTGAGAGTGTCCATCGCGGCCAGTCTCTCAGGTGGCCGCACACCGTCCCGCGAGGCCTCCTTGAGCGGCGGACCTTCGGTGGGGTCAGCCGCGACCGGCGGTGACCACCCGGCGTACCTGGCGCTCGGCCCGTTCGAACCGGGCCGACATGGCCCGGGACTTCGCCGGCGACGTCAGGACACCCTGCGGCGGCGCCTCGCCCGGGTCGACCCGGTCGGCCAGCTCGGTCACCTTTTCGGTCAGGCGCCCGGCCCGGGGGGCCTGACGGCCGCGGTGGAGGACGACGACGACGCCCACGACGAGCAGGGCGACGAGACCGAAGAGCAGGTCAGCCATCAGAAGTGTGGTCACTCTGACCACGTTACCGGGACTCTCCGTGCCCAAACGTCACGATCCGGGCACAGCGGAGTGTCGGCTGTGACGCAGAGTGACTACTGAGGCTCCCGTACGCCGGTCAGGCGGGGGTGATGGATCGCCCCGATCGGGCGGTGCGCCTCATCAGGCAGGTGCGGCCTCGCGCAGCCGCTGACCGATCACGGTGGTGATGCCGTCGCCGCGCATGGACACGCCGTACAGCGCGTCGGCGACCTCCATGGTCCGCTTCTGGTGGGTGATCACGATCAGCTGGCTGGCCTCGCGCAGCTCCTCCATCAGCGCGATCAGCCGGCCCAGGTTGGTGTCGTCCAGGGCCGCCTCGACCTCGTCCAGGACGTAGAACGGGCTCGGCCGGGCCTTGAAGATCGCGACCAGCAACGCGACCGCGGTCAGCGACCGCTCGCCACCGGAGAGCAGCGAGAGCCGCTTGACCTTCTTGCCCGGCGGCCGCGCCTCGACCTCGATGCCGGTGGTGAGCATGTCGCCGGGCTCGGTCAGGACCAGCCGACCCTCGCCGCCCGGGAACAGCCGGGCGAACACGCCCTCGAACTCCCGCGCGGTGTCGTGGAACGCCGCGGTGAAGACCTGCTCGACCCGCTCGTCCACCTCGCGGATGATGTCCATCAGGTCGCGGCGGGTGGCCTTGAGGTCCTCGAGCTGCTCGGCCAGGAACTGGTGCCGCTCCTCGAGGGCTTGGAACTCCTCCAGCGCCAGCGGGTTGACCCGACCCAGCAGGGCCAGCGCCCGCTCGGCGCCGCGCATCCGCTTCTCCTGCTCGGCCCGGACGAACGGGGTCGGGTCCGGCTCGACCTCGCGGACCTCGTCCGGCTCCGGCGGGGAGGCAGGCACCAGCTGGTGCGGGCCGTACTCCTCGACCAGCGACTCGGGCTCGACGCCGTAGTCCTCCAGCGCCTTCTGCTGCAGCGCCTCGATCCGCAGCCGCTGCTCGGCGCGGGCCACCTCGTCGCGGTGCACGCTGTCGGTGAGCCGCTCCATGTCACTGCCGAGCTCGCGCAGCCGGCCGCGAACGGCACTCATCTCCGCGTCCCGCTCGGCGCGGGCCACCTCGGCGCGCTCACGAGCCTCGGCGGCCCGGGCCAGCGAGTGCTCCAGGTGGGCGAGGGCGGCCTGCGCGGCCAGCGCCACCTCGTGCGCCACGGCCGCCTCGCGGGCGCGGCGGGCCCGGCGCGCCTGCGCCCTGGCCCGGTTCTCGCGCTCCTGGGCCGCGGCCCGGGCCAGCTGGTCGGCCCGGCCGGACAGGGCCCGGACCCGCTCCTCGCCGGTGCGGACCGCGAGCCGGTGCTCGACCTCGGCCTGCCGGGCGGCCCGGGCGGCCTCCTCGAGCTGGTCGCGCAGTGCGGTGTCGGGCTCCGCGTCGTCGTCCGGGCCGTCCGGGCCGTCCGAAGACATTGCCGCGGCGGCGTGGCGTTCCTCGAGCTCGGCCAGCGCGGCCCGGTCGGCGTCCAGCTGCACGACGGCCAGCGCGATCGACCGGTCCAGCCGGTCGGCCTCGCCGCGGGCCGCCCGGGCCTGGGCGCCGAGCTGCCCGAGCTGCTCTGCCACCGCCGCCATCCGGGCGTCCGACTCGTGCAGCCGGTCCAGGGCCGCCTGCACGTCCCGGTTCGCGACGGTCTGCTCGTCCAGTGCCGCCTGCAGGGCGAACCGGGCCCGGTCGATCCGGTGGCCGGCTTCGCCGAGCCGGGTGGTGGCCTCGTCGACCGCGGCCTGAACCTCGAGCAGGCTGGGCGTGGTGGCAGACCCGCCGGCCGCGTGCTCCCGGCCGAGCAGGTCACCCTCGCGGGTGACGGCCACCAGGCCGGGCTGGGCCTCGACCGCCCGCCGCGCGGTGGCGAGGTCGTCGACGACCGCGACACCGGAGAGCAGGCGGGTCACCGCCGGCCGGAGCGCGTCGGGCACCGTGACCAGGTCCAGGGCGGACCGGGCTCCGGGGGGCAGCGGCGGTCCGGAACCGTCGTACTGGCCCTCGGTGGAACCGTGACCGCCGACGAGCAGCCCGACCCGGCCCGCGTCGTCGTCCTTGAGCAGCCGGATGGCGGCCTCGGCGGCGCCGACGTCGCGCACCGCGACGGCGTCAGCGGCCGAGCCCAGCGCGGCGGCCACCGCGGTCTCGTAACCAGTCTCGACCGTGACCAATGCGGCTACCGAACCGAGGACGCCGGACAGCCGGTCGCCCGCGGCGAGCACCGTGCCGGCGCCGTCCTTGCGGGCCAGGCCGAGCTCGAGGGCGTCCTTGCGGGCGACCAGGGCGGCCCGCTCCTGCTCGGCGGCCCGCTCCTCGTCCCGCAGCGCCGCGACCCGGTCGTCGGCGCCGGCCAGCCGGAGGGCGGCCTCCTCGTGGTCGGAGTCGAGGTCCTCCTCGCCGGCGTCCAGCCCGGCCACCTGCGTCTCGATGCTGGTGAACTCCGCCTGCGCGCGGGCGGCCCGCTCACGGGCCTCCTCCAGCGCCGGGGTCAGCCGGCCGATCTCGGCGTCGCCGGCCTCGACCTTGCTGCGCCGCGCAGACACCTGCCCGGCCAGCCGGGCCAGTCCCTCGCGCCGGTCGGCAGCCGCCCGGGCCGCGACGGCCACCCGCTGCTGCTCGGCGGTCAGCGACTGCTCGGCCTCCTGCCGGGCCGCGACGGCCTCAGCAAGCGCCTCGCGGTCGCGGCCGACGGTGGCCTCGATCTCCCGCTCCTCGGCCCGGACCTGCTCGGCGTCGGCCTCGAGCTGGTCGGGGTCCCGGCCGGCGCGCTGGTCCTCCGGCTCGCCCGCGAGATGCCGGACCCGCTCGGCGGCCAGGCTGCCGGTGCCGCGGAACCGCTCGCGCAACGACGACAGGCGGTACCAGGTCTCCTGGGCCCGGGTCAGGGCCGGCGCCTCGACCGCGGCCGCCTGCTCGAGCGCGGTCTCCCGCTCCGCAGCCGCGGCCAGCGCGGCCTCGACCTCGGCCCGACGGGCGCGCAGCGCGGTCTCGTCGGCCACCTCGGCCTCGAGGGTCGCGGTCAGCGCCATCAGGTCGTCGGCCAGGATCCGCAGCCGCGAGTCACGCAGGTCGGACTGGATCACCGCGGCCCGCCGGGCCACCTCCGCCTGCCGACCCAGCGGCTTGAGCTGGCGGCGCAGCTCGACGGTCAGGTCCTGGACCCGGGTCAGGTTGGCCTGCATGGCGTCCAGCTTGCGGAGCGCCTTCTCCTTGCGCTTGCGGTGTTTGAGGACGCCGGCGGCTTCCTCGATGAACCCGCGGCGCTCCTCGGGCCCGGCCGAGAGGACCGCGTCGAGCTGGCCCTGGCCCACGATGACGTGCATCTCGCGACCGATGCCCGAGTCGGACAGCAGCTCCTGGACGTCAAGCAGGCGGCAGGGCTGCCCGTTGATGGCGTACTCCGAGCCGCCGTTGCGGAACATGGTCCGCGAGATCGTCACCTCGGCGTAGTCGATCGGCAGCGCGCCGTCGGTGTTGTCGATGGTCAGGCTGACCTCGGCCCGGCCCAGCGGAGCCCGGCCGGCCGCACCCTCACGGCCGGTCGTGCCGGCGAAGATGACGTCCTCCATCTTGCCGCCGCGCAGCGACTTGGCGCCCTGCTCGCCCATCACCCAGGCGAGGGCGTCGACCACGTTGGACTTGCCGGACCCGTTCGGCCCGACGACGGCAGTGATGCCCGGTTCGAAGTGGAACGTCGTGGCCGAGGCGAAGGACTTGAACCCCTTGAGGGTGAGGCTCTTCAGGTGCACGCGGAGAACTCCTCGGTCACCGGCCGGCGACGGTCCGCGAGATGGGCGGGACCGCTGCGCTGGCGGGACGTACGTCGGGCGGGGAAGGCCGGGGCCAACCCTACCCGCCGTCGGCCCGCACTCCCGCCAGCCCGCCGCGGCGCGCCGCGGGCATCGCCTGCTCGAAAATGATCACGGTTCCGTGATCACTTGTCGTCAACCGTGCCGAATTCAGCGCGGTTGAGGCGTGTTGATCACGGTTCCGTGATCATTTCGCACAGGGGGTCGACGCAGCCCGCCGCGGCGCGCCGCGGGCATGAGTGAGGGGACGTCGCGCAGCGACGTCCCCTCGGGCTGTTACGGGTGGTGCTGGTGGTACTGCTGACTGTCCTGATGGTGCTGATGAAGCTACGGGGTCTTGCGGTGCTCGACCGGGCGGCCCGGTCAGGCGAGTGCGGGCTCCTTGACGTCGAGCGAGATCAGGTGGGCGTCACTGACGTCCGCGGCGAGCGCGTCGTTCTCGGCACGCAGCCGCAGCACCTCGGTCTCGAGGCTCCGTACTCGTTCCTGCAAGCGCCGCATCTCCATGATCATCCGGGGGTCGGGGCCACCGACATGACCGATGAGAGCTTTCGCCATGCGTGGTTCCTCCACCTGCGTCTGCCCGCGGGGCTGCGGGACTCCTCCTGTGCCCTCATCACGCGGTCCGGTCGGGAGTCGACACCGAGTCCGGGCGAGTGGGGGGCGGATTCCAGGGTGACACCCGGATTCGGGTGGGTCAAGAGGTCACGGGCGTGTTACGCAGCACGCTGCGCCGAACGGGTGAGCACGAACCCGTCACGAGCCGCTCAGGTGCACCCCGAGGTGACACACGCGCTCGAAAGCGACCCTCGCGGCGTCGGTCACGGGAGGTGTCACGGCCAGTTCCTCGCCACCCGGCGGGGCCAGCCAGACCAGGAACTCGTACGGCTTCTTGACCTCGCCGCGGGCGTGTCCGGTGCACCGGGCCCGGGTCACCCGGACCGGGATCGAGGCCGCCGGCTGCGCGGGCGTGAGGTGGGCGATCGGCGGGGTGGCCGCACGCTGGGGCGGGTCCGTGAGCAGATCGAAGATCACCGTCCCGCGCAGCTGGGTCACGTCCCGTGGCTGGTCGAT
>JAVEDA010000281.1 GCA_030841195.1 Actinomycetota bacterium
GCGCAGGCCGACCGGCTTCGGGCGCAGACCGAGCAGGAGGTGGCGGCCGACAAGGCCGCGTCCGCCGCGCTGCGCGCCGAGGCGCAACGGCTGCACGACGACGTGGCGGGCCGGCACGCCGAGGCGAGCCGGCTCGAGGAGGAGGCCGTACGCCGGCGGGCCGACGCGCTGGAGGAGGCGTCCCGCAGGCTGGAGAGCGCGCTCGTCGAGTCCGAGCGCCTCCGGGCGGACGCGGCCGATGAGGCCCGCCAGCTGCTCGCCGACGCGGCCGACCAGGCGGCCCTGGTGGTGTCCTCCGCCTCCGCCACGGCCGACGACCTGGTGGCTCGGGGCCAGAGCGAGGCGGACGGCCTGCGCGACGTGGCGGGGGCCGACGCCGACGCCACCCGGGCCCAGGCCCAGGCCCACCGGGACAAGGCCCACCAGGATGCCGAGGCGATCGTCGGCGAGGCGCGCGAGGAGGCAGCCCGGCGCCGGACCGAGGTGGCCGACGAGGTTGCTGGGCGCGTCGCGGAGGTGCAGGCGGAGGTGGAGGCCGTGGTGGCCGGCGCCCGCCAGGAGGCGGAAACGGTCCTCGCCGAGGCCACCGCGTCTGCGGCCGAGATTCGCGCCGGCCTGGGCACCGACGTCGAGCGGGCCCGGGGCGAAGCAGACGCGCTGCGACAGTCCGGGGCCGAGGACGCGGAGCGGCACCGTGCGTCGGCCCGGGCGGAGGCCGATGCCCTGCTCGCCGAGGCTGCCGAGCAGACCGCGTGGGCGAAGCGCACGGTCGACGAGGTGCTCGCCGCCGCGAACACCGACGCCGACCGGATCCGCGGCGACGCCCACGCCGAGGGTGGCCGGGTGGTCACCGAGCTGCGAGGCCAGGCCGAGAGCCTGCTCGCGAGCAGCAAGCAGGCGGCCGAGCAGCGGCTGGACGAGGCGCGGGCCCGCGCCGAGGTGATGGAGCGCGAGGCCGAGCAGGCGCTGGCCGCCGCGCAGGCCGAGGCCGAGCGCCGGCTGGCCGACGCCAGCCACCGGGCCACCCGGACCGTCGAGGACGCAAGCTCCCAGGTCGAGGAGATCGAGTCGCGCGCGTCCCGACGCGAGTCGGAGGCGGAGGCCAACGCGAAGGCCCTGCGGGAGCGGGTCGCCGAGCAGACCGCGACCGCGCAGCGCGAGTCCGAGGAGGCGCGCCGGACCGCCCGCGCCGACGCTGTCCGCATCGTGGGCGAGGCTCGGACCGAAGCCGACCGGCTGCGCACCGAGGCGCACCGGATCCTGGACGACGCCCGCGAGGAGGTCGCCGTGCTCGCCAAGCGCCGCGACGAGATCGCCGAGGAGCTCGGCCGCCTGTCCGGCGTGATCGAAGCCCTCTCGGTCTCCTCAACGCCGTCGATGCCCTCGACCTCTGCCCACGCCGACGTGCCAAGATGACCGCACCCCCCGCTCACCAGGACAGGACCTGATCTTCATGACCAACCCCGCAACTCGAGAGTCGTTCGAGGTCGTTCGCCGCGGCTACGAGCCCACCCAGGTCGACCGCCACGTGGCCGGTCTGCAGCGTGAGCTGGAGAACCACCGTCGCCGTGCCGACGAGGCCGAGCGCCGGGTGCAGGAGCTGCACACCCAGGCGCCCGACGACCAGAAGCCCGCCTACTCCGGGCTCGGCCAGCGGATCGAGCAGATCCTCGGCCTGGCCGACGAGGAGGCCCAGCAGGTCCGGCAGGCCGCCATCGAGGAGGCGACCCAGCACCGGTCGCTGACCGAGCAGGACGCCGGCAAGATCCGCAAGGACGCCGAGCGGTACGCCGAGGAGCGTCGCGCCGACGCCGACACCGAGGCTCAGCGCATCGTGCACGAGGCCAAGCGGGCCGCCGACACGCTCCGCGACGAGTCCGAGCGGGACGCGAAGGCCCGGCGCGAGGAGGCCGAGGCCATGTTCGAGAACAACCGCGCCAAGGCCGCCCAGGCCGCCGCCGACTTCGAGACCACGCTGGCGCACCGCCGGGAGCAGTCCGAGCGGGACTTCACCGAGAAGATGAAGGCCAACGAGCAGCAGCTCAACGCCGTGAGCCACCGGGCCGAGCAGCTGCGGCTCGAGGCCGAGAAGCTGCGGGCCGACTCGGACCGGAAGTCCAAGCGGACCCTGGACGAGGCCGCGCGGCAGGCCGACGAGATCGTGGCCCAGGCCAAGGCCCAGGCCGAGCGGATCCGCGGCGAGTCCGAGCGCGAGCTCTCGGCGTCCACCCAGCGACGCGACAGCATCAACGCTCAGCTCACCAACGTCCGGCAGATGCTCGCCACCCTGACCGGGGCGGCACTGCCCGACCCGATCGCCGACGAGCCCACCGCACCGGCCACACCGGCCGTCGCGGCGAAGGGCGACAAGGGCGACCAGGCGCTCAAGAGCGCAGACAAGCCGGCCGAGGGCGGCGACCAGCCGACCGCCGGTGCCGAGGTCCCGCCGTCGCACGTCAAGACGCCCGACGGGGCCGCCGACGCCGGGAACGCCGGAAACGCCGCGCCCGCGGCGCCGGTGGCGAAGGACGCCCAGAGCACCGACAGCCAGAACACCACTGTCTCCCCGGAGAAGCCCTCAGCCGCCAAGCGCTGACGGTGGCCGACCCCGAGGAGTCCGCTGGGGCCG
>JAVEDA010000313.1 GCA_030841195.1 Actinomycetota bacterium
TGGCCCGGACGCTGGTCTCCGGCATCAGCAACCGGGGTGCACTCACCGATGCCGAGCGGCGTGCGGACGACGCCGTGCTGGACGCCCGGGCCGCCGTCGCCGACCTGCTCGGCGCCGACCCGGGCGGAGTGGTCTTCGGCCGCTCGATGACCCAGATCACGTACGACGTTGCGCGGGCGCTCGGGACGACCTGGGTACCGGGTGACGAGGTGGTGGTGACCCGGCTGGACCACGACGCGAACATCCGGCCCTGGGTGCGAGCGGCCGAGCTCGCGGGTGCCACCGTCGTGTGGGCGCCGTTCGACCGGACGACGGGTGAGCTCGATCCGCAGGAGGTCGCTGGCCTGGTCGGCGAGCGAACCCGTCTGGTGGCCGTGACCGGTGCCTCCAACCTGCTCGGAACCCGACCGGACGTGGCCGCGGTGTCGGCCGCCGCCCACGCCGCCGGCGCCCTGGTCTACGTCGACGGAGTGCACCTGACGCCACACGCGCCGGTCGAGGTCGCCGCCCTCGGTGCGGACTTCTTCGCCTGCTCGCCGTACAAGTTCTTCGGGCCGCACCTCGGCGTGCTGGTTGCGGACCCCGCTGTGCTGGAGGGTGTGCACCCGGACAAGCTGCTGCCGTCGACCGACACGGTGCCCGAGCGGTTCGAGCTGGGCACCCTCCCCTACGAGCTGCTCGCGGGCGTCACCGCCACCGTCGACTTCATCGCCGACCTGGTGCCGGGGACCGGCAGCCGCCGGGCTCGTGTGCTGGCCTCGATGGCGGCCGTCGAGGAGCACGAGGACCGCCTCTACGACCGGCTGGCTGCCGGCCTGCGCGGGATCGACCGGGTCACGTTGCACGGCAGCCCGGCCCGGCACACCCCCACCGTGCTGTTCTCGGTCGACGGCGTCGCACCGCGCGAGGTCTACGAAAAGCTCGGCGCCGCCGGGGTCAACGCGCCGGCCGGCAGCTTCTACGCCCTCGAGGCGTCCCGGTGGATGGGGCTCGGCGACACCGGAGCGGTGCGCGCCGGGCTGGCGCCCTACACCGACTCCGGCGACGTCGACCGGCTGCTCGCCGGTGTCGCCGAGCTGTCCGGCTGACCGGCTCAGCCTCAGGGCTGGACCTGCTGGGCGAGGCCGACGATGTGGCCCTGCGGGTCGGCGATCAGGCCGAACAGCACCCCGGGCACGCTGACCGGCTGCTGCACCACCCGGCCGCCGAGGTCGGTGGCCTTGGCGATCGCGGCCTCGATGTCCTCGACACCGACGAAGAACGTGACCAGGTCTCCGTCGCCCTGCAGCGGGCTGATCGCGGTGTAGAGCGCGTCCGGGACGCCGGTGTCGACGAAGGTGTAGCCCGGCACGGCGCCGTCGTTGTAGGTCCAGCCGAACAGCTGGCCGAAGAAGGCCCGGGTCGCGTCCGGGTCGGCGGAACGGATCTCGGCGTGCACGATGGGGTGCGGCATGGTGGCTCCTCGTTGATCGGTGCAGCTTCCGAATCGGCTGCCTCGATCACTCCGACGAACGCACCCGACCTACATCGACAGCCGCCCTCGACGCCGAATGATCACGGTTCCGTGATCGTTGGTGGTCGACCGCGCCGAATTCAGCGCGGTAGGTATGTGTTGATCACGGTTCCGTGATCATTTTCGAGTCGGTGAGGCGGCCGTCGATCTCGGAGACGGTCTCGACGATGTCGCGAGCGATGTCCTGGGCGGTGAGGCCGATCTCGGCGAGCACCTCGGAGCGCTTGGCGTGGTCCAGGAACCGCAGCGGCACGCCGAAGTCGCGCAGCGGCGTGGACACCCGGGCGTCGCGCAGAGCCTGGGCCACGGCGCCGGACACGCCACCGCGCAGGCCGTCCTCGACCACGACCACCGCCCGGACACGGGCTGCCATCCGCACGATCTGCTCCGGCACCGGCTTGACCCACCGCGGGTCGACGACCGTGACGCCGATCCCCTGCTGGGCGCAGCGCTCGGCGACGTCCAGGCAGGTGCCGACCATCGAGCCGACCGCGACAAGAAGGACGTCGTCGCCGTCCCGGCGCATGACGTCCACGCCGTCGACGCGCTCGAGCGCCGGCAGGTCGGGCCCCACCGCGCCGGTCGGGTAGCGCACGACCGTCGGGGCGTCGTCGACGGCGACCGCCTCGCGCAGCTCCTCGCGCAGAGTGACAGCGTCGCGGGGCGCGGCCAGGCGCAGCCCCGGGACGACCTGCAGGAACGCCATGTCCCAGATGCCGTGGTGGCTGGCGCCGTCCGGCCCGGTCACGCCGGACCGGTCCAGGCAGAAGGTCACTCCGCAGCGGTGCAGGGCCACGTCCATGAGGACCTGGTCGAACGCGCGGTTGAGGAAGGTGGCGTAGACGGCGACGACCGGGTGCAGCCCGCCCATCGCCAGCCCCGCCGCGGACGTCGTGGCGTGCTGCTCCGCGATGCCCACGTCGAACACCCGGTCCGGGTAGGCGGCGGCGAACGCGCTCAGGCCGGTGGGGATCAGCATGGCGGCCGTGATGCCCACCACGTCGGTGCGCTCCGCCGCGATCGCCACCAGCTCGTCGGAGAACACCTGGGTCCAGGCCGTGCCGGTCGCCGCCAGCGGCTGGCCGGTCTCGGGGTCGATGACGCCGATGCCGTGGAAGTGGTCGGCCGAGTCGTCCTCGGCGTGCTTGTAGCCGAGCCCCTTGCGGGTGAGGCAGTGCACCAGCACCGGGCCGCCGAACCCTCGGGCCCGGGTCAGCGCATGCTCCATGGCCTCGATGTCGTGCCCGTCGACCGGCCCGATGTACTTCAGGCCCAGGTCCTCGAACATGCCCTGCGGCGCGACGACGTCCTTGAGTCCCTTCTTCACTCCGTGCAGCGCGTCGTACAGCGGGCCCCCGACGACCGGCGTACGGCCGAGGACCTGCTTGCCCCACTCGAGGAACCGCTCGTAGCCCCGGGTCGTGCGCAGCGTGGCGAGGTGGTGGGCCAGCCCGCCGACGGTGGGCGAGTACGACCGCTCGTTGTCGTTGACGACGATGACCAGCCGGCGGGTGTGGTCGGCCGCGATGTTGTTCAGTGCCTCCCAGGCCATCCCGCCGGTCAGCGACCCGTCGCCGACCACGGCCACCACGTGCCGGTCGGTCTCGCCACGCAGCTGGTAGGCCTTGGCCAGCCCGTCGGCGTAGGACAGTGCGGTCGAGGCGTGCGAGTTCTCGATCACGTCGTGCTCGGACTCGGCCCGGCTCGGGTAGCCGGACAGGCCGCCCTTCTGGCGCAGCCGGTCGAAGCCCGCCGCCCGGCCCGTGACGATCTTGTGCACGTAGGCCTGGTGGCCGGTGTCCCAGAGGATCCGGTCGTACGGCGAGTCGAAGACCCGGTGCAGCGCCAGGGTCAGCTCGACGGCACCGAGGTTGGGGCCGAGGTGGCCGCCCGTGCGCGACACCGAGCGGACGAGGAACTCGCGGATCTCCTCGGCCAGCTCGTCTAGCTGGGTGCGGTCGAGCCGTCGCAGGTCCCGAGGTCCGTGGATCGAGTCCAGCACGCCCACGCGTGGCGCTCCTCTCGCTCGTCCGTCCGGTCCGGTCAGGGGTTCCGAGTCTACGGGTGGTTCAGAGGCGGGACCGGAAGCGGCGTCCGCGCAGCGCCTCCTCGACCAGCGCGACCGCCCGCTGGGTGCGCACCAGCCGGGCGCCCTCCCGCTCGTACGCCGCGACCGCCGCCGCCACGGTCTCGGGGTCGGCCACGTCCCTCAGCTCGTCCCGCACCGTCGCCAGCCCGTGCCGGGCCGCCTCGACGCCGGCCAGGACGTGGTGGGCCGCGAACCGCGCGAGCACTGGCGGGTGCCGGCGCAGGACCTCGTGCGCCCGGTAGTCCGGCGGGCACAGGTCGAACAGCCACGCCGTGGCGGTCCGCTCCCAGTCGGGGGTGTCCGGCGGCCGGACCTCCTCCGGCCAGCCGGGCGGGACGACGGGGCGGCTCATCGTCCCCAGCCTAGGGACCCGGTCGGCCCCTCAGCCCAGGGCGGCCAGCAGCACCTGGCTGTCGATGGGGGTCGGGCTCATCGACGAACGGCCATCTGGCCGGCCACGAGCGCGTCACGCAAGGTCGCGGACGGACGCGTAGCGCTCGCGCACCGAGGGTGTCGGGTCGGCCTCGAAGACCTGGGTCCCGGCGGCGGCCCAGACGGGTGG
>JAVEDA010000328.1 GCA_030841195.1 Actinomycetota bacterium
GCTCTACCTGGACGTGACCCAGGCCGGATGGTTCCGCGGCCGCCCGGACAAGGTCCGTGGCGTCTGGCAGTCCGGCGGGTTCGTCCTCGCCCTGGCCGGCGGCTGGCTCACCTGGCTGCTCAGCCGGCACCTGCACTGGGCACCGGTCGGGGTGGCAGTGACGGTGGTGGGCGTCGTGCTCTTCCTGCTGGGCCGCAAGATGCCGGCTCGCACGGCCGCCGGCACCGCGGTCCTCGCCCAGGCCAAGGGGTTCCGCGAGTACATCCGCACCGCCGAGGCCGAGCAGCTGCGGTTCGAGGAGGGCCAGGACATCTTCAGCCGATACCTGCCCTATGCCGTGATCTTCGGCGAGACCGATCGCTGGGTGCGCGTCTTCGGCCCACTGGCCGCCGCCTCGTCCGTCGGCAGTGCGACGAGCTGGTACGCCGGGCCGAACGGGTGGGACATGTCCCACTTCGGGGAGTCGATGGACGGTTTCACCTCGACCGCGGCGAGCACCCTGGCCGCCTCGACGGCGTCCTCGTCGGGCGGTTCCGGCTTCGGCGGCGGAGGGTCGTCGGGCGGCGGGGGAGGCGGCGGGGGCGGCGGCTCCTGGTAAGGGTGTCGGCCGCCCCACCTAAGGACACTGCCGGACGCCGGACCGAGCCGCTGCCGCGACTGTCGTGGCATGACCAACTACTCGACCCAGAACACGCTGGCCCAGGCCGCTCCGGCCGCCGCGCCGGTGCACGGCGAGCGGGTGCGCAGCCACCTGGCTGTCGCCGTCGTCTGCACGCTGGTCTGCTTCGCGCCGACCGGCGTGGCTGCCGTCGTCGCCGCGGGCAACGTCCGGACCCGGCTGGCGCTGGGTGACCTGGCCGGGGCCCGGCGGGCGTCGGCAACCGCCCGCCGGCTCTGCTGGGTGAGCGTCTCGGTCACGCTGGGCTTCCTGCTGATGATCGTGGTCGGGGCCGCAGCCTGAGGCGCAGCCGCTCAGGAGAACGCATGACGAAGGCCGGGTCCGATCGGACCCGGCCTTCGCCATGACACCCCCCAAGATCCACTGGACGCCGACACACCGGCTCTGCGGCGTGTCTGGTGTCGGGGCGTCCAGTCGATCTTGGGAGCAGCCGGCGCACTCGGCCGGACGCCTGGCTCAGTGCTCGGTGTACCCGCCGTCGTGCAGCCCGGCCCAGCGCTCGAACACGTTGCGGTGGAAGTCACCGTCCGTCCGGGCGCACTCCGCGCCGTACAGCGCAGGGAAGGCGGGGCCGAACATCGACCACTGGTCCGAGTGCCGCGACTCGTGGCGATGGCGGTCGGAGCCCCCCAGGTCGCCGTAGAGCCACACGTTGCCGACCGTCGTACCGGCGTTGGCGTATCCGCCGTGCATCGAGGCGCAGGTGACGGTCAGGTCCCGGTGCAGGTCGCAGTCCCCGTGGTGGGCACGACCCCAGGCCACGGCTGCCGCGCTGACCGGGACGTTGGCCACGGCCCGGGAGAGGGTCAGCGCCGCGGGGCCGACCGTGACTGCTGCGGTGGCGGCAGCGGCGACCAGCGCGAGGGCGACGCCCCGACGCTTGGCCGGGTCGTCGACCCGAACGTTGTGCTGCAGGTGCAGGTTCATGCCTGCAGCGTCGAGCCGTCAGCTCGCGACGGCGTCCGGCATCCGCCTTAGCTGGCGGGGAGAGCACCCTTACGTCGAGCGGTCATTCGAGGGGCGCGATGTCGGGGAAGTAGTGCTGCCAGGATGGCTGGGCGGGCCATGCAGGTTCCGGTGGCGAGTCGCCTGGCACGCCGAGAAGCACCGCTACGCCGTCCCGGCCGTTCAGACCGCCGGCCGTGCGTTTTGACACCGTGGCCTTGAGAAGGGCTCGTCCCACTGCCGCGGCGTTGCCGTCGACACGTCCGACCTGCAGTCCACGCATCAGCGCGCCCAGGTCAGCGAGATTGGTGTCCTCCAGGATGTCCGCTCCGTCCGCTGCGGTGAAGAAGACGACCCGATCCGGTGGGTCGACGCTCATCAAGGTCTCCAGGGCCCTGATGAGGCCAGCGGGCTTAGTGGGTCCATCCTCCTCCGCGGCAACCTCCGCCAGGTCCAGAGCGACCATGCTGCGGTCTGGCGCGGAGAGCGACGCGTCGTAGGCCTGGACGACAGCGGCAGCCACCGCTTTTGGATCACCTGGCCTGCAAAGGATCTGGATCAGCTCCGCATAGGGCCACCCGCTGACCGGCTCGGGCACCATCGAGCCAATGAACACCCCCGTCGTCACGCCTTCGGTCGTGGTCAAGCCTTTGGCCAGCGCGATGACTGTATGCACTGTGGCCATCCAGCACGCGTCGTAGCCGATGATGTCCGGCGACGCGCGACCGGCGATGGCGTCGATCACCTTTCTGACGGCGGGTACCGCGCCATCTCGCCCTGTGGTCTTCGTCGGGACGGCCCGCTCGCCGTGGCCCCACAGAACGAGGAACCGGTGGTCAGCCTCCTGCCAACAGCCGGCGTCGCTCAACAGGCCGTCGAGATCGGTGTTGGTCAGGACATCGTGCGGATGGTCTGGACCCCGCGGCCACAGGTCGTTGAAGCTGGCGTCATCGATCTGCGGCCAGATCGTCGTGGCGCCGTCAAACGCTCGCACGATGTTGACGTGGAGGTGGATGTCGCAGCCAGCCGGCGGCTGCCCGAGGGCCATGCCGGCCTCGGCGAGGTCGGCCCGAATGGCGTCCTCGAGGTCCGGAGTAACCACGGCCCAGACGATGACGCTCCACGATGGCATCTCGTTCCCCCTTGCGCTCCCCGCTCATCGGCCCGATCCTGGCGACATCGGTGGCCGTGCCGTTTCAGGAAAGTCCTGTCCCGGGTCGGCGTCAACCGAAGGAGCGCGGGGACATGCAGTACGAGCTGCGGACCACATTCAAGATGCCGAACGGCGATGCGCTGGTGCCTGGCGAGATCGGTCGGGCAGACCGGTTGCTGCGACAGTTGTACGGGGACCTCCCTGTTGAGGCCCGGATGGGTGATGGTGTGACACCGCTGCAGTGGTCCGGCAACAGGTACGTCGAGCCGAAGATCGTCCTTGAGGTCGCCACCCGGTACCGGACCGTTTTCGGTCTCACGGCTGACCGGTTCCGGATCGAGAACGCCGTCGCGACGATCTTGTCTGGGCATGACCGGGTCTCCGGCAAGCCGCGGGACTTCGTCGAACCCGTCGAGTACCGCGTGCTGAGGCTGTACGGCCTCGCGGAACTGGAGGAACCTGCCAACCCGACGAAGAAGCTCAGTCACCCGTGCTGACGGTTGAGCCTGGGATCCCGACCTCGTAAGCCCGCGCCACGGCCTCGCCGCGGCTGCTGACCGATAACTTGGCGAGGATGTGCGACACGTGCACGCTGGCCGTCTTCTCCGTCATCCGCAACGCGGATGCGATCCGCCTGTTCGTCCTCCCTTGCATGAGCAGGCGGAGGACCTCCAATTCCTTCGCCGTCAGGTTGAACGGCCGACTCACGGGACCGGGTGATCGCTGCGCGGCGGCTTGCTCGACACTGATGCCGAGCGAGTTCCCGGCAGCGACGACCGCGGCGGCGACGGCCTTCATGCCCACGGTCTCGGCGACCTGAAAGGCCTCCCGGAGTGCGCTTGCTGCCTCACTGCGCCGGCGGAGGTCACGCAGGGCGGCGCCCTGGCGCCACAGCGAATAGGCCTTGAGGTACGGGTCGTCGGCCGCCGCTGCGGCGCGCTCCCAGCACGCGGGATCCGGTCGGGCGGTCAACCGCGAGATCTCGCCGTCGATCAGCTCCAGGTAGAGCCCCAGCTGACGACGCACGCCGTCGCTGAGATCGCCCGTCGAGAGCCCAACCGCCCGGTCGTGCAGGGCCTCGCCGTCCGTGACGAGCTCGCGGAGTCGCGCGTCGTCGTCCCTGATCTCGGCGAGGCTGCGCGCGTCGGCGTCGGCGCGCACACCGAGCCAGAGGAGCCGGGCCGTGAGCGGCACGTCTTCCTCGCCTTTCCCTGACGCGACGACCGACCCGAGACCCGTACACAGGTCCCCGAGCAAGGCGGTCGCTCGCCTCCTGGGGCTCCAGAACTGGAGCTCGGCCTCGACAGCCCGGACCTGCTGCTGGAACTGGAAGTCATCCAGAAGGCCGCGCGCCGCGATCGCGTCCAGCGCGGCTGCCGCCTCAGACAGCCTGCCGCGCAGCACGTCCAGCTCGGCGCCGGTCAGCTCGAGGAAGCTCGCAAGTGCGGGCGGAGGGTGATGGTCGAGCCCGTCCTTGATGACCTTGGCCGCCCGCTCCAGCCGTCCCGTCCGGATCAGTGCCTCGGCTGCGTTGCCCGCCAGGATCGCTCCGTCGGATCCGCCGACGCCGCGACGAATGGCCTCGTCCAGCCCTGCGAGCGCCACCTGGGCAGCCCGTTGCATCTGCCCGTCGCCGAGCAGGACGAAGGCCAGGTTGACGTGGGCGGCGACCACCTCCTCGGAGCTGCCCTCGCGCAGAGCACGCGCGCGGGCTGACTCGATGGTCGTCACGCCGGAGTCGGGATCGCCGGCGAACGACAATCCGACTCCGAGGATGATCGTGGCGCGGATCTCGTCCCCGGTCGCGCCCGCCTCACCCGCGAGCTCGACGGCCGTACGAGCGGCGACCACGGACTCGGCGTATCTGCCCGCCTGCATGAGGTCGCTGGCGCGCATCCGCTCGCGGGTGGCGACGGACCCGATCAGGTCGAGGAGCTCCGGGTTCCGCGCCAGGTGCCCCGAGTGCAGCCACGCGTAGTGCGTCCGACGTTCGTGCAGAGCCGCGGCCAGCACCGTGTCGGCCGCGGTCGCGGCCAGCGCCCGGTCGATGTGGCGCAAGGCGGCTTCGGTGTCACCGGCCCAGTGACCAGCCTCGGCGGCTTCCGCGCTGATGGTCACCAGGTCGGTGCCGCAGATGACCTCGGGGTCGCCCACCAGCGACCAGAGCCGGACCACCTGGTCGTACTGCCGGGCCGCCTCGGGATGCGCGAAGGCCCGGGTGGACGCGCGGGCCGCGAGCAAGGACGCCCGCAAGGCGTGCTCCTCGTTCGCCTCGGTCTGCACCCAGTGGTGCGCCACCTCGCACAGGCGCCCGGCGTAGGCGTCGACAGGCAGGTTGGACTGCATGGCTACCGCCAGCCGCACGTGCAGCTCGAGCCGGCTCGGCGTGAGCAGGTCCTCGTGCACGATCTCGCGCGCCACGTCGTGACGGAAGCCGTAGGTGCGCTCGTCGGTGTCCGCAACCAGGAGGTTGGCCGACAGCGCCTCGTCCAGCGCTTCAGCGAAGGCGCGGGCCGGCAGGTGCGCTGCCTCGGCGAGGACCCGGTGCCGCAGTGGCCGGGCTGCTACCGCGACCAGTGCGACGACGAGCTGCGCGTCCTGCGACAGCGCGCCGAGCCGCAGCCGCACGACGTCGCGCACCCGGCTCGGGATGCCCCGGGTCACACCGTCCTGCTCGGCCGCCGCCAGCTCCTCGACCAGGAACGGCAGGCCGGCACTACGGGTCAGCAGCCGACGCATGGACGTAGAGCTCAGCTCGATCCCGAGCCGGTGCACCAGGTCGGTGACCTGCTCGCCGCTCAACGGCGCCACCGTGACGTCGTCGTCAGCGGCCCGGCTGAGCTCCTCGAAGGCCTTGCGGCGGCCGGGCTCGGCCGGCAGCTCCTCGCCGCGGTAGGCGACGAGCACGAGCAGCGGCAGCGGCTGACCGCTCTGGGTCAGATAGCGCAGCAGCTGCAGGGTCGACTGGTCGGCCCACTGCGCGTCGTCCACGGCCATGACGACGGGCCGTTCGCCAGCCAGTCGCGCGACGACGGCGGACACCACCTCGAAGACGTGCGGCGCCGCGGGCGAGCCGTGCACATCGGACGGGGCCAGCTCGGGCAGCAGCACGTGCAGATCCCGCCAAGTACCTCCGAGGAGTGACGCCATGTCGGTGGTCGACCGGCTCTGGACCAGATGCCGCAGAGCGGTGCGGAACGGGACCAACGGGATGTCCCCGGCACTGACGTCGATGCACGCGCCGTAGAGCGTCGTGGCGCGGTCGTCCCGCGCCAGGGACAGGAACTCGCGCAGCAGGCGGGACTTGCCGGAACCCGCCTCACCACGGACCAGGACGATGCCCGGGACGCCGGCACTCGCGCGTGACAGCGCCCCGAGAAGCTGATCGACCTGCGTCTCCCGCCCCACGAGGTCCGGACTGACCAACGTCCTGGCCACCGTTCGAGTATCGGCCTCGGACCGGCGCGTTGGGCAATGAGTTTCCCCGGATCCGCCGGACGGGCTGTTACTCGGCGGGCGTGAACGTGTCGGCCGCGGTCTGGAACACGTCCTGGCTGCTCGCCCACTGGTCCTCGGGTGTCGACAGGTAGAGCGCGTACCCGTGCGTGCTGTCGGTGACGAAGCCGCGGTTCAGCACATGGGTGTTGCTGCCAAAGGTGAACTCCCAGTCGGCGGCGTCCCAGCCGTTGTAGTCGACGGTCTCGATGCTGATCCGGTGGTAGTCGGGCAGGTCCTTCTTGACCGACTTCTCCTGTTCCTCCCAGGCCTTCTTCGCGTCGTCCTTGGGCTGGTCGGTCTGGTCGACCCGCAGGAAGCTCAAGCCGTCCGGCGCCTTGATGTCGACCGCGGTCGCGCTCGACTGCTCGGCGTGCCACCCGTCCGGGACTGCCAGCGAGAAGCCGCTGGGGTCCTCGTAGAGCTGGTAGCCGGCCGGCACGCCGTCGTCCGAGGGCGGCGGCGCTGAGGTCGACCTGGCGGGCGGTGAGCTGCTCGTCGCCGGCGCCGACGTGGACGGTGTCGTCTTCGGGTCCGCCGTGTTCTTGTCGCCGTCGCCTCCCGGCAGCAGGGCGAAGGCCACGATCGCGCCGATCAGCAGAAGTCCGACCACGAGAGCAGCCACCAGCAGCCCACTGCGGCGGCGACCGTCATCGCCGTACGTCGTGGTGCCCTCCGGTGGGGGAGTCGGTGCAGCCGGGCGGGGTGCTGCCGACCCGACGCCGGCGGCCGGCAACGCCTCGGTGCGCCCGGCCTGGTCCAGCGCGACGGTCCCCGCGAGCGGTGCAGCGGCTTCGGTGGTGCGGTCGGCTGCCGCCTCCTGCAGCTGCTTGCGGACGGTCGCGATGCTGGCCCGTTCGTGCGGGTCCTTGCGCAGCAGGCCGCCGACCGCCAGCGCGAGGGGGCCGCCGACCATCATCGGCGGCACCGGGTCGGAGATCACGGCGGTCAGCGTGCCGAGTGCGTTGTCGGACTCGAACGGCGGCCGCCCCTCGGCGGCGGCGAACAGGGTCACACCGAGCGACCACAGATCGCTCTCCGGGCCGAACGCCTTGCCGCGGGCCCGCTCGGGGGACATGTAGGCAGGCGAGCCGAGCACGACACCGGTGGACGTCAGCGCCGGGTCGCCGGCCATGGTGGCGATGCCGAAGTCGGTGAGCACCGGACGACCGTCCGTCGTGACCAGCACGTTGCTCGGCTTCACGTCGCGGTGCACGACTCCCTGCGCATGGGCAGTCTCCAGCGCGGCCAGGACACCGAGGCCGATCTCGGCGACCCGGTGCGGCGGCAGCGGCCCCTCGTCACGCAGGACCTCGCTGAGGCTGTGGGTCTTGAGCAGCTCCATCACGATCCAGGGCCGGTCGTCCTCCTCGACCACGTCGTAGGTGGTGACGACGTTGGGGTGACTCAGGCGGGCGGTGGCTCGGGCCTCGCGCATGGTCCGTTCGCGCAGGTCGGCGACCTCGCGGTCCCCGAGCTCGGGCGGGAACCTGACCTCCTTGACAGCCACCGGCCGGCCCAGCAGCTCGTCGTAGCCCTCCCAGACCGTGCCCATGCCGCCAGCGCCGATCGAGCGGTCCAGCCGGTAGCGGCCGCCGATCGTGCGCTTCTGGTCCGTGGCATCCATCCCGCCCTGCATACCCCAGGGGCTCCCCGGGATGCACCCCGCCCCGCGTCACCTCCGGCGTGATCATGAAGGTCTGTGCACGCTCTTGCGTACAGGCCTCTTCATGATCACCAGCACGGGCGG
>JAVEDA010000407.1 GCA_030841195.1 Actinomycetota bacterium
GACGTGGACCGGCGGATGGAGATAGTCCGGCTGGGTCAGGACGTCGACCGCACCGGCCGGCTGGCCCCGGAGGCGCTGGTCCGCACCTTCGCCGCGTGCGACCGGTACGCCGACGTGGTCCGGCGCACCGGCGCCGAGCAGGTCCGGTTCGTCGCGACCTCCGCGACCCGCGACGTGGCGAACCGCGACGAGTTCGTCGCCGGCGTACGCGACCGGTTCGGCGTCGAGCCGGAGGTCGTGTCGGGCGACACCGAGGCGGAGCTGTCGTTTGCCGGCGCGACCCGCGAGCTGACCGGCAGCGAGCTGAACCGGCCATTTCTCGTCGTCGACATCGGCGGCGGGTCGACCGAGCTGGTCCTGGGCGACCCCGGTGCGGCCCCGTGGGCGGTCCGGTCGATCGACGTCGGCTCGGTGCGGATGACCGAGCGGCACCTGACGGACGACCCGCCGACCTCTGCGCAGGTGGCGGCGGCCCGGGCGGACGTCGAGGCGGCAGTGCGGCTGGCGGGGCAGACCGTGCCGCTGCCTGAGGCTCGCACCCTCGTCGGGCTGGCCGGCTCCGTCACGACGGTCGCGGCGATGGCGCTCGACCTCCCGGCCTACCAGCCGGACCGCATCCACCACGCTCACGTCCCGGCCGAGGAGGTACGCCGGGTGGCGCAGCGGCTGCTCACGATGACCCACGACGAGCGTGCCGCGCTGCCGTTCCTGCACCCTGGCCGGGTGGACGTGATCGGCGCCGGCGCCCTGATCCTGGCTGTCGTCCTGGACCACGTACCCGTCGACGAGGTTGTCATCAGCGAGCACGACATCCTCGACGGCATCGCCTGGTCCATCCTGGAGCAGTGACGCACGCCTACTGGCCGCTGCTGGACCTGCGGCTCACCCTCGGCGACCTCGAGCTCGCGCCGCTGGTCGAGGCAGACCTGGCCGAGGTCGTGCGGCTGTTGCCTGCCGACCTCGAGCTCAATCCGACGGCGACAAGGTTCACTGTCGACGAGCCGACGCACCACGGGATCGTGGTGCACCAGGAGTACTGGCGGTCGTACGGCACCTGGACCATCCAGGCCTGGCGGTTCCACCTCGCGGTACGACGGGACGGTGAGCTGCTCGGCCTGCAGGAGCTGGAGGGCAACGAGTTCCCGACGCTGCGGACGGTGGACACGTCGTCCTGGCTGGTCGAGTCGGCCCGCGGCGCGGGCATCGGGAAAGCCATGCGCCGTGCCGTGCTCGCGCTGGCCTTCGACCATCTGGGCGCGCAGGCCGCCATCACCTCGGCGTGGCACGACAACCACGCCTCGCTGGGTGTCTCGCGGTCGCTGGGCTACCGGCCGAACGGCGAGTCGCTCCTGGCTCGCGGCGACGGGGTCGACACGCTCGTGCACCTGCGGATGACTCTGGCCGACTGGCGGTCCGCCGGCGGCGCCCCCGACGTCTCGGTGACCGGCGTACCGGAGGCACTGCCGCTGTTCGGGTTGAGTGGATCGCTACCGTGAGCGGCATGCACACGTTGCGGATCGAGCACCGGGTCCAGGACTACGACCGGTGGAAGCAGGTGTTCGACAGCGATCCCGCCGACCGCAAGGGCTCGGGCGTGCGGGCCTACCGGGTGATGCGGGCCGTGGACGAACGTGACCTGGTGCTGATCGACCTCGACTTCGACACGGTCGAGGCGGCGCAGGCCATGCACCACAAGATGCTGGGCATCTGGGCCGGCCCCGGGAGGGCGGTCATCGTCTCGCCGACCGCCCGGGTGGTCGAGAGCATCGAGGCCGCGCAGCTCAGCTGATCTGCTCCGCCGACACGACGCCGGCCCGCGCGCGGGCGGCCTGACGGACCAGGTGATCGCGCTCGGCGACGTTGGTGGCCCGACGGGCGGCCTCGGCGTACGCCGTTGCGGCCGCCGGAAGGTCGCCACCGAGCTCGTGGAGGTAACCACGCACGGCGTGCCAGCGGTGCCGCTCGCCGATCACGTCGCGCAGGCGGTCGGTCTCGCGCAGCCCGGCGGCCGCGCCGAGGACGTGGCCGACCGCAACTGCGCGCCCGAGCACCGCGGCGGGGTCCTGGTGCACCGGGTCGTCGGTGAGGGCGACGAGGTCGTCGTACCAGGCGAGGATCTGCGGCCAGTCGGTCTCCTCGCCGCTCGCCGCGTCGTCGTGCAGGGCGGCGATCGCGGCCTCGACCTGGTAGCGGCCAGGCCGCCCAGCGGCCAGTGCCGACTGCAGGACGCGCACGCCCTCGGCGATCTCGCCGGTGTCCCACAGGTCGCGGTCCTGTCGGTCGAGCGTGACGATGCGACCAGCTGAGTCGAGTCGGGCCGGCCGGCGGGCGTGGTTGAGGAGCATCAGTGCGAGCAGCCCGCGCGCCTCGGGCTCCTCGGTGGCGAGGGTGAGCTGGCGGGCGAGCCGGATCGCCTCGCCGACCAGGTCGACGTGGCCGGCGTGGCCGGCCGTGTAGACGAGGTAGAGCACGCGCAGCACGACGGCGACGTCGCCGGGCTGATCCAGGCGGCGCCCCTGCAAGACGCGCTTGGCCCGGCTGATCCGCTGCGCCATCGTCGCCTCCGGGACGTAGAAGGCGTCGGCGATCTCGCGGGTGGTGAGGCCGCCGACGGCGCGCAGGGTCAGCGCCACCTGGGAGGCCGGCGCGAGCTCGGGGTGACAGCAGCAGAAGAGCAGGAAGAGGGTGTCGTCGCCCTCCTCGGTGGCGGCGCGCTGCGGCTCGGCGTACGTCTCCTCCTCGCGGCGTTGACGGGCTGCCTCGCGGCGGCGGGCGTCGACGAGACGACGGGTCGCGACCGTGGTCAGCCACGCGCGCGGGT
>JAVEDA010000316.1 GCA_030841195.1 Actinomycetota bacterium
TGGGCGACCGGCGTACCGTGCCGCGACTGTGGGAGTGCGTCCCGCGGGATCGTGATGCCGTGGACCCGGTAGTCGAGCCAGGTGAGACCGGAACAGTCGAGTCCGAAGCCCGAGAGCCCGGACCACAGGTAGGGCAGGCCGACGAACGACGTGGCCGTGCTCGTCAGGCTGCTGGTCGACGCCGGCAGGGCCGGTTCCCCCGGTCGGTGGAGCACGGTGGCCGAGCGGAGCACCCGCCGTACGACACGGTCGGGCGTCGCGACCCGCACCCACCTGCCGTCCTCCCCCACCACCGGGAGCCGGGTGCCGAAGCTGATCCGGAACACGCGCGCCGGGTCGGGAACGTCGGTGCGAAGCCACGCCGTACGGGCTACCACGGTGGCCTGCTGCAGGGACGACACCGGAGGACGGGCGGTCATCTGCCGGCGCGGCACCCAGCCCGGGTAGCCGCGAGCGTCCAGCTGGCTCGGCTGCGAGGGGACCACGACCTGCGCCCACCTCGGCCGGAGCCGCACGACCCGGACCTGGTCGGCGAGGAGCGCCTGGGTGTCCGCGCGACCGTTCAGCGCCCGGCGCTGCGTGAGTGTCATGGTGCTGAGCCACTCCCGGAGCCGGGCCGGGTTCGCGAGCGCGGGAGCGTCGACCGCCCGAGGTGAGTCGGGAGAGCGCCACAGCGTCGCCACCGACACCGAGACCCAGGCACTCCCGCCGACCAGGAGCGGCGGTGCCTGTTGTGACCGCGCGACGTCGGTCCGGTCCGCAGCACCGGCCAAGCCGCCCCAGCCGACCAAGGCCAGGGCCGTCGCGGCGGTGAGGATCACCGACGCCGCGCCCCGGACAGTCCGCCTCATGCGCTCAGACTGGTGCAGCGGAGGCGATTTCTCCAGCACATCAGGTTCGGCGGAGCACCAGGACAGTCACGTCGTCGTCGTGACCGTGGGGCGTGGCGGCCGCGAGAATGTCCTCCAGCAGCCCGTCTGCACTGGTCGCCGCGGATGCGGCGGCTGCGGCGAGCACCCGCCCGATCCCCTCGTCGATGTCCTCGCCGCGTCGCTCCACCAACCCATCCGTGATGAGCACCACGGCGTCGCCCGGGCCGAGGTTCATGACGAGGGCATGGCGATTGGGCAGCCCGACGCCGAACGGGGGCTCGGCCTTGATCGACACCACCCGAGCACCGTCGACGCTCACCAGCAACGGCGGCACGTGGCCGGCGTTGGCCAGCTGCACCGTGCCCGCCGACGGGTCGATCAGCAGGTAGACCATCGTGGCGAGCTGCTCGATCCGGGTCCAGACGAAGAACGCGTCAACCCGTCGGAACACCGAAACAGGGTCGGGGTCCTCGACGGCGTACGCACGGACGGCCGAGCGCACCTGCGCCATCGATGCGGCTGCGTCGAGCCCACGCCCCATCACGTCTCCGACCACGGCGGCGTAGCGACCGCCGGCGACCTCCAGCAGGTCGTAGAAATCGCCGCCCGCCTCCTGGTCGCCTGCTGGGCTGTAGTGGGTCGCCACGTCCCACCCGGGAACTCGAGGTACGTCGGCCGGCAGCAGCGCCCGCTGGAGGTCGACGGCCGCGCGCCGTTCGGCCTGGTACAGCGCGGTGCGCTGGAGGGTCTGAGCGGTCTGCGCGGCCAGCGCGAGGACGAAGCCGCGCTCGTCCTGGTCGAACAGCTTGCGCTCGTCGAAGCTGAACCGCAGGGCACCCAGGACCTGCCCGGCGACCGAGAGCGGCACGGCGCACATCGACACCGTCGAGGCCTCGAAGCCACGCAGGGCCGGGAAGTCGCGGTCGCGCTCCTCGCGGGACTCGAGCCAGATCGCCTCGCCGGTCCGCAGCGCGGTCGCCGCGGGCAACGGGGCGTCGATGAGCTCCTCCCGCAGGGCGTGCACCAGCCCTCCCTCGTATCCCACGGCTCCCGGGACGGCGAGGTGCTGGCCGTCCGGCGCCGGGACCAGCAACCCCCCGCCCGACGCACCCAGTACCTCGATGCCTTCGGTCACCACGACCGCCGCGACATCCTCGGGCGTGCGGGTCTGAGCCAGTGCTGCCGTGACCTGCTGCAGCCGGGCCGCCCGCTCGGCAGCCCGATGGGCGGAGGCCAGGCGCCGGATCTCCCGGACGAGCAGGTCCTCGAACGGCGTGACCTGCTCCGGCTCACGGCCCGCCGCGAGGTCCCGGAGCTGCCTCGCGACGGCCTCGACGTACCAGCGGCGGAAGAGCCGGTGATCGGGCGGCGTCTCCAGCGTGAGCAACCGCGCGGCGCGGGAGTACGTGTCCGCCTCGTCGAGCGCGGTCAGGTAGGCCTCGGCGGCGTCGGCCGCCGACAGCGGCAGCTGCAGGGTGAGACTGGTCCGCTGCTCGCCCCGGCGAGAGGCCGCGATGGCTTGTCGCTTGATGGCGTTCCGGGCGTCCCCGAAGCTGTGCACGACCGTCTGGACGAGGGCGCGGAACGGCTCGGATGACCGTGTCTTGTCGTCGGCCGCGGCGAGCGACAGCTCACGCACCAGGTTGTCCATGTGCGCCTTGGCTTCGATCAACAGGTCGGTCGGAACATCACCGAGGACGACGGTGTAGCGGCGTTCCGCGGCTGTAACGGTGGCCGCGTCGACGCCGGCGAGCTCCTCGACAGCCCGGACCGACTCAAGGGGGTCGTCGACGGTGGTCACGCCGAACTCGGCCCACACGACCTTGCCGTGCTCGTCGACAGAGACGCCCCACCGTGCACTCAGCGCGTCGACCAAGAGGATGCCGCGCCCGGTCATGCTGTTGGTGCTGCGGTTGGGCCGGACCGGGGTTCGCGGGCTGGCATCCCGGACCGCGACACGCACGCGTCCGGCGGCACCGCTCACAGACACCGAGACCGGTGCGACGCCGTGCTGACAAGCGTTCGCCAGCAGCTCCGCGGTGACCACTGTCGCGTCGTCGATGGAGGCGTGGGCACCGCGCGCGAGCAGCTGGTCGTGCACGAAGCGGCGGGCGGCGGGCACGGCGTCCAGCTCGTCATCGAGCTCGAAGGTGACGACGTCGTCGAGAACGTTCGCCAACGCCATGCCCCTTTCCAGCGGCGGCTGAACGCGCCGTTGCAGGACGTGTCCGGTTGTCCACCGACATTATCGCGCTCGGAGAAGCCCTCCCGGTTCGGAGTTCTCACCGCGCGGATGACCCCCGTCCTACCCCAGGCGGGGTGATGCGGACGGCTTCGGGGCGCGCCTACCGTCCTGACGGCGATGTCCGACCGGTGAGAGGAGCTGCCGCGGTGCCTGACGTCGAAGCCCAACCCGTCGAGACAGCGCACGCCTGTTTGCGGGCTTCCTTCCCGACGACTTCCCACCGACCCGCGCCGTCGTAGACGCCCCGTGGTGGCGCGAGGTCGAGGGCACCGACTGGGCGCACCCGGAGGGACCCCGGTCCGGTTGGGACGACCGGGCCGACCATCCCGTCGTGCACGTGTCCTGGAACGACGCCCTCGCGTTCTGCGGCTGGGCAGGGCTCCGGCTGCCCACGGAAGCCGAGTGGGAGTACGCGGCACGCGGCGGCCTCGAGCAGCAGCGGTTCCCGTGGGGAAACGCGCTGACGCTGGGCCGCGAGCACCGGATGAACGTGTTCCAGGGGCAGTTCCCGCCCAATGGGTATGGCCTGCACAACATGACCGGCAACCCCGACCGGCGGGCCGCCCGAAGGCGACCGGAGGGTGCTGCGCGGAGGGCCGTACCTCTGTCACGCGTCGTACTGCTGGCGCTACCGCACCTCGGCACGGATGGCCAGCGAGCCGGACACTCCGACCGGAAACGTCGGGTTCCGCTGCGCCAGCGACATCTGACGTCCGACGAGCTTCCGCCGCCTGCCTGACGTCGTCCTGCACTGATGCAAGAGGTTTGCAGGGGGCGCAAGAACTTGCTACGTTTCCGTCGTGTCCCGACGCCTGGCGGAAGTCGCAGAAAAGGTCGGTGTCAGCGAGGCCACCGTCAGCCGGGTGCTCAACGGGAAGCCCGGGGTGTCCGAAGGGACCCGGCAAGCGGTGCTGACCGCCCTGGACGTACTCGGCTACGAGCGTCCGACCAAGCTGCGCGGCGAACGAGCCCGGCTGGTCGGCCTGGTCCTGCCCGAGCTGCAGAACCCGATCTTCCCGGCGTTCGCCGACGTCATCGGCGGCGCCCTCGCCCAGCAGGGATTCACGCCGGTGCTGTGCACCCAGACCGCCGGCGGGATCTCGGAGGCCGACTACATCGAGCTGCTTCTGCAACAGCACGTGTCCGGGGTGGTGTTCGCCGGCGGCCAGTACGCCCAGCGCGACGCCGGCCACGAGCACTATCGCCGGCTGTCCGAGCGAAACCTGCCCACGGTGCTGATCAATGCCTCCATCGACCTGCCGTTCCCGCGGGTCTCCTGCGACGACGGGGCTGCCGCGGAGCAGGCGATGGGACATGTGCACTCCCTGGGGCACACCCGGATCGGGCTCGTGCTCGGCCTGCCCGACCACGTGCCGTCGGAGCGCAAGCTGGCCGGTGCCCGGGCGTTCGCCGCCCGGGTGGGGCTGGACCTCCCGGACGAACACATCGTTCGCGGCCTGTACTCCCTCGAGAGCGGCCAGGCAGCCGCGACCCGCTTGCTGCAGGCCGGAGTGACGGCCATCGTCTGTGCCAGTGACCCGTTGGCGCTCGGCGCCGTCCGGGCCGTCCGGCGGGCCGGGTTGTCGGTGCCCGAGGACGTGTCGGTCGTGGGCTACGACGACTCGTTCCTGATGAGCTGCACAGACCCGCCGCTGACCACGGTCCGGCAGCCGATCGAGTCGATGGGCCGGGCAGCCATCGACCTGCTGGCCGGGCTGATTGCCGGTGCGAGCCTGTCCACGGACGAGCTGCTGTTCGAGCCGGAGCTCGTGGTGCGCGGCACCACCGGATCGGCCCTGGTCACCGCCGCTCGCTGAGCTTGTTCACCTCGCTGTAACGCACCGCAACCCACCGCCGCCCACGCGCAAGCGACTTGCGTCGTCGGATCATGAGCGAACATTGCGGTCTTTGTATCGTTTCCAAAACTATTTTTGTCGAGTTCTTCCATCGATCGATCAGATATGAGTAGTGTCCCGCCCAGGAAATTGGCATCCAGGCGGGAGGGCGTAGGCAGTGATCTCGGAGCACGCGGGGCAGTCGAGCCCGTCCGCATCGGCGGAGGCCGCGCCGTGGTGGCGTGGCGCCGTCATCTACGAGATCTACCCGCGCAGCTTCGCTGACGGCAGCGGCGACGGCACCGGCGACCTGGCCGGTGTCCGAGCCCGGCTGCCCTACCTGCGCGACCTCGGGATCGACGCGGTGTGGTTCACCCCGTGGTACCCGTCCCCGATGGCCGACGGTGGCTACGACGTCACCGACTACCGCGCCATCGACCCGGGGTTCGGCGACCTGCGCGAGGCCGAGCTGCTGATAGCCGAGGCCCGCGAGATGGGGATCCGCACCATCGTCGACGTCGTCCCGAACCACGTCTCCGACCAGCACCCTTGGTTCCACGAGGCGCTCGGGTCGCCGGCCGGCTCCGCGGCGCGGGGGCGGTTCTGGTTCCGGCCCGGCCGCGGTGCCGACGGCGAGCTGCCGCCGAACGCCTGGGTCTCCGAGTTCGGCGGCCCGGCCTGGACACGCACCACCGACCCGGACGGCTCGCCGGGCGAGTGGTACCTGCACCTGTTCGCCCCGAGCCAGCCTGACCTGAACTGGGGCCACCCGGAGGTCCGCGAGGAGCACGAGGACGTCCTGCGGTTCTGGTTCGACCGCGGGGTGGCCGGCATCCGGATCGACTCGGCTGCCCTGCTGGTGAAGGACCCGAAGCTGCCCGACGTCGCGACGCTGCATGCCCCCGGCGAGCACCCGTACGTCGACCGGGACGAGCTGCAGGACATCTACCGCGGCTGGCGAGCCGTCGCGGACTCGTACGGCGACGACCTGGCGTTGATCGGCGAGCTGTGGCTGCCGGAAGCCACCCGGTTCGCGCGGTACCTGCGGCCGGGCGTTCTCAACAGCGCGTTCAACTTCGACTTCCTGGTGTGCCCGTGGGACGCCGACCGCCTGCGCGCCTCGATCCAGCAGACGACGGAGGTGCACGCCGAGGTCGGCGCCCCGACCACCTGGGTGCTGTCCAACCACGACGTGACCCGGCCGGTGACGCGGTATGGCCGCAGCGACACGTCGTTCTCCTTCGAGGCCAAGCGGTACGGCACCCCAACCGACCTGTGGCTGGGACTCCGGCGGGCCCGGGCCGCTGCCCTGCTCACGATGGCGCTGCCCGGCTGCGTCTACCTCTACCAGGGCGAGGAGCTCGGCCTGCCGGAGGTCGAGGACATCCCGCCCGGCCTGCTGCAGGACCCGATGCACTTCCGGTCGCACGGTGTCGACCCGGGTCGCGACGGCTGCCGGGTGCCAATGCCTTGGTCCGGCGACACCCCGCCCTACGGCTTCAGTCCGGACGATGCGGACGACGAGCCGTGGCTGCCGCAGCCGGCCGACTGGGCCGGCCTGACCGTCGAGTCGCAGACGGGAATCCCCACCTCGACCCTCGAGCTCTATCGCGCGGCGCTGCGACTGCGGCGCGACCTGCCCAACCTCGGCGACGGCCCGATGACCTGGCTGCCGTCCGCGCCCCAGGTCCTGGCCTTCGCGCGGGGGCCCGACTTCGCCTGCGTCGTCAACCTCGGACCCGACCCGGTCGAGCTCCCAGCCCACGACCACGTCCTGCTCATCAGTGCCGCGCTGAAGGGAGGTCGCCTCCCGGCCGACACCGCCGCCTGGCTGCGGATCAGCGCACCCGGATAAGCCACCCCAGCCTGCCTGACTGCACCACCTGCACGCCGCTCGCACTGCACGCCTACCACCCGCGCATCCATGCGTCCCACCAGGAGGAAGACGATGACGTCCCTACGCAAGATCGCCGCACTGGCCAGCGCCGGTGCGCTGACGGTCGGGCTGCTCGCAGCATGCTCGGGCAGCTCCGACGGAACACCCAGCGGAAACGCCAGCTCCAAAAAGGTCACCATCACCGTGGCTGGCCTCCTGCCCACCGCCGACGACGCTGCGAAGCAGCAGCTCGCCGATCGGGTCGCCTCGTTCGAGAAGAAGTACCCGAACATCACGGTCAAGCCGGAGGACTACGAGTGGCTTGCTTCCACCTTCACCACTCAGCTCGCAGGTGGCACGCTGCCGAACGTCTTCGAGATCCCGCTGACCGACGGCAAGACCCTCATCGAGAACAAGCAGCTGGCCGACATCGACAAGTACGTCAAGGCGCTCCCGTACGGCAGCGACTTCAACCCGAACCTCGTCGCCAACGGCACCGGAGCAGACGGCAAGATCTACGCCGTACCCGCGAAGTCCATCTACGCGGTCGCGCTGCACTACAACCGCAAGCTGTTCGAAAAGGCGGGCCTCGACCCCGACCAGCCGCCGACGACGTGGGACGAGGTACGCGCGGACGCCAAGAAGATCCACGACGCCACCAAGGTCGCGGGCTACGCAACGATGGCGCTCGACAACTCGGGCGGCTGGCAGCTCGCCGCCGGCGCCAACTCGCGCGGCGGCGTCATCGAGACGT
>JAVEDA010000430.1 GCA_030841195.1 Actinomycetota bacterium
CGCTCGACGGACATGTCCGCGGGCCTCGAACCGTTTCAGGTAGCTCGAGACGGTGGTCGCCGGCGCCGCCATCCACTCGGCGAGCTGCGACGGCGTCAGGCTGCCCTCACGGACGAGCACCGAGTAGGCGCCGTACTCGTCGGCGGTCAGCCCGCTCGGGGCAAGCGCCCGGTCCAGCAGATCGGTCGTGGCCCGGGCGACGAGCCAGATGCTGAACAGTGCATTCACGTCGTCGGTTCGGTCCGCCATTGCGTCTCCTTGACAGGAACTGCGATCTCGCACCAGTATCTCAGATCAAGGTAGTGCGATATCGCACTACCTGATTTTCTGGGAGGAGCCGGACGTGCACCCAGGTCGACGACCAGCGATTGCGGCCGCGTGCGTGGCGCTGCTGGCGTCGCTGACCGTCGGCTGCGGCTCCGGACCTGACGCGGCGAACACCCCGGCCGGTGCGAGCCCCGGGTCCCGATCGGATGCGGCGTCCGGCTCAGCCTCGCCGTCGGTCTCTGGTGGCATCAGCCAACCGCTGTGCGCGGAACCGGACGAGGGCGAGTTCAGCCAGGCGGCCAGCGGTGCCGGCGCTGTCACACCGGTGCTCGTGCTGGGGAGCGGGCCGCGCGGTGTCGTGCTCGGCGGGCAGGCCAACGGCGGCATCTGCCAGATGCTGCCGTACGGCCGGGAGCTGGCCGGCCGGGGCTACCACGTGGCTCTCTTCGAGTGGCGCGATCCGTACCCGCGGGCCATGACGGCCGCCACCGACGCGCTGGTTACGGCTGGCGCCCGGAGAGTCGTCCTCGGCGGCTTCTCCCGCGGGGCGCTCGTCGCGCTCGGCATCGCTCCCAATGCTGGCGACTCGGTCGTCGGCGTCTTCTCGGTCAGCGGCGGACCGTCAGAGGGCGAGGGATTCGCGACGGTCCGGTCCCTGAGCCGCTTCCGCGGTCCGATCCTGCTCGTGATGGCCCGCGACGACGACGTCTTCCCGCCGGAGACGACGAGGGCGATCGCAACCCGGCACCGAGGTCCGGAGCAGGTCCTCCTCCTCCCGGGCTACGACCACGCGCTGCGCCTGCTGGAGGGCGACAACGGGCCGACGGTGCGGGCCGCACTGCTGCGCTTCCTCGCCAGCACCACCCGATCCCCCGGTGCCGCCCGAGCCGTCAGGCGGTGATGTCCTTCGTGCGCAGCCGGGCCCACGCGGCCGGCAGGAAGACGGCGAGGTAGGCCAGCTGCGTCAGCAGTCCCTGCTCCAGCCCGTGCCAGGACATCGGTGACCGCAGCACGTCTCCGAACCGCATCCACGGGTGCGAGAACAGGTACGGATGGATGGCGCTGATCTGCGGGATGCTGTCGGCGATCTGGCTGATGATCGCCAGCACCGCGGTGGCCGCCATCGCCCCGATCGGCACCTCGGTGAGGGTCGACACGAACAGCCCGATCGCCGCGAGCCCCGCCAGCATCGCGGTGACGTAGCCGAGCACGAGCAGCGACCGCCAGAGCGCCTCGCCGTAGGACACAGTGGTGCCCGACAGCAACGTGACGTCGCCATGCGGGAACAGCACGAGCCCGACGACGACGCCGACCAGCGCGACCGCGGCGACGCAGACGAAGGCGAACACCACCGACGCCGCGTACTTCACGACGAGCAGGCGGGTGCGCGACACCGGCACGACCAGCAGGTTGCGCAGAGTTCCGATGCTCGCCTCGCCGGCCACCGACTCGCCGGCGGTGACAGCCACCGCGAGCGGCAGGAAGAAGGGCAGCAGCACGGTCAGCGACGTGAACACCAGGAACAGGCCGTTGTCGGTGACCTGGCTCAGGAACGGTGGCCCGTCTCCCGGCGTGGTTGGCGAGTGGTGCACCGCGAGCCCGATCAGCACCGGGAAGCAGCACAACACCGCGATCAGCGCCAGGTTGCGCCGGCGACCCAGCACCAGCCGCACCTCGGACCGGAACAGCCGCAGGTCGGCCGAGCGCGCAACGGCACCCGATGGGCGTCCGGCCGGCCGGGTCAGCACCGCGCTACTCGTCGACATCGAAGCCCTCCCCCGTCAGTGCCACGAACAGGTCCTCCAGGTCCGGCCGTTCGACCACCAGTTGTCGTACGTCGATGCCGGCGGCCACCAGGTCGGCGGTGACCTTGTCGCTGGGCACCGTGCCGAGCTCGGCCACCACGCCGTCGGGGCGCAGCTCGGGGCGGCCGGTGCCGAGCCGGGTCAGCACGGTGGCCGCGGCCTCCGGCATAGAGGTCTCCACCCGCACCCGCACCCCCGCGGCCGCGCGCAGCTCGGGCAGCGAGCCCTGGAACACCAGCCGCCCGTGGCTCATCACCCCGACGTCGGTGCACACCTGCTCGATCTCGCTGAGCAGGTGCGAGGAGACGAACACGGTCGAGCCCTCGGCCGAGGCTTCGCGCAGCAGGTGGCGCACCTCCCGGGTGCCCTGCGGGTCGAGGCCGTTGGTCGGCTCGTCGAGCACCAGCAGCTCGCGCGGCCGCAGCAGCGCCGCGGCCAGACCGAGCCGCTGCCGCATGCCCAGGGAGTACTTGCGGTAGCGCTTGCCCGCGGCGGCGGTCAGCCCGACTCGCTCGAGGGCCGAGTCGACCCGGGCCCGGGCCGCACGCCCCGGCACCGTGCGGTCTCCGGCGTCCAGCCGGAGCAGGTTGTCCCGGCCGCTCAGGTAGGGGTGGAAGGCCGGCCCCTCGACCAGGGCTCCCACCCGCGGCAGCACCGTGGCGCCGGCCCGGGGCATCGCCTCGCCCAGCAGCTCGATCTGCCCGGCGGTGGCCGAGACCAGGCCCAGCAGGATCCGGATCGTCGTCGTCTTGCCCGACCCGTTCGGCCCGAGGAACCCGTAGACCGCACCGTGCGGCACCGCCAGGTCCACCGCGTCGACCGCGACCTGGCCGCCGGGGAACCGCTTGGTCAGCCCGGTGGTGCGGATCGCGAGGGCCGTCCCCGCGTCGGGTCCGGCGGGAGCCCGCTCGGCCACGCCGACCGGCGCGGTCACTGCCCGACCGCGGTCGTCGCGGCCTGCTCGAGCACTGCGGGCGGCACCGCCCCGACGAGCAGGCGGCCGTCGTCGAGCAGCAGCACCGACAGGAGCTTGGTCCGCAGCAGCTGACCGTGGCCGTAGGCACCGCTGACCGGTGTCATCGCCTGGGTCAGCGCGCCGAGCGGAGACTCGCCGTCGTGCTCCCCGCCACCGCCGGCCGGCAGGGTCACCCCGGACATCTGGAGGACTGCCGTCCAGCCGGAGCCGATCACGCGGGGCCCGCTGTCCGGCGTACCGCTCTTGTCGGTTTCCGTCGGCAGGCCCGAGGAGCCGAGCTCGGAGACCTTGGCACCGGGCGGCGGCGAGAACCGGAACACCGAGGCCGACGGCTTCTCGAAGGACACCGATGTGAACGCGGTCTCGAAGGCCGGCCGGCCGGTGCTGCCCGCGGCGTTCACCTGCACCCGCAGCGGGACGCCGGTCTCGCTGTCGATCGCGAGCCGCACGTCGCCGACCAGCGACCGGGTGTCCCGTGGCTGCAGCACCAGCTCGTACGCGTCGCGACCCGCGACCGAGGCGGTGCCGTCGACGGTCACCTTGGTCGAGGGGTCTATTGCTGCCAGTGCCTTCTCGGCGGCCTGCTGCGGGGTCAACGACTCGGCGCTCGGCGGCTCCGCACTCTCTGCCGACTTGGCCGGGAGGACAGCGTGCTGGGCGGTGTTCTGACCGCTGGTCCAGAGCCAGACGTCGCGCCCGTTGCGGACCAGGTCGGTCTCCGCGAGGTTGCCGACGAGGGCGATCCGGGCCTTGTCGGCGCCGTCGTACCAGACCCGCGCGGTGTGCGACCCGCTCACCAGCGACATCGGCGTGATCGACGCGCCACCCACGTCCGGCAGCGCCGGGAAGCCGAGCCGGGCGGTCTCGACG
>JAVEDA010000495.1 GCA_030841195.1 Actinomycetota bacterium
TGGCCCGCACCCGGCGAACCTTCCAACGCCGCCGCACCACCAGGCGGGTCATGCTCGCCGCAGCAGCGGCCATCTTCGTGGCCGCGCTCGCCGTGCCCGTCTCCCTGGGCCTCCTCGCCCGCGACGACCGGACCACAGCAGCGCCCATGACCGATGCCCAGGCCGCGGCGCGGCTCCGCGGTGTGTGGGTGACGCCGGTGGTCAGCCGCGAGCAGGTCGCGGCAGTGCTCTCCGACGCCGGGCTCGCGGCACACATCGACGCGGTCGTGCTCAATCAGAACTACCCGACGGCCTGGAACATGACGCTGGGCAAGAACGGCGCCTTCGACGTGCGGTCGCAGACCGGCGTGCAGGTCGATGTCGGTCAGTGGCTGGTCGACGACGGCGTCCTCGTGCTCCGACCCACCAGTTGCCCGTCATGCCAGATCCGGCTGGCGTTCCACCTGGAGCACGGGATGCTCCGGCTCGAGCTGATCAGTGACAACGGACCTGACATCGACGGCGTGCCCGAGCAGGCATACGCCCGGGCGCTGTACACGGCGGCGCCGTTCACCAGGTTCGTGCAGCCGACTCCGTAACCACTCCTCAGCTAGTCCTCGGCGCCCGAGCCGTCGGACTCCGGGGGTGCGAACACCACGCTGACCTCGAGGTCCGCCGTGACGTCGACGAACCGGTGGTCCGCCCGGCGCGGGACGAACGCAACCGTGCCGGGCCCCACCGCTGTCCGGCGGCCCTCGACCTCGAGCTCGGCCGCACCGGCCGTTACCACGTAGACCTCGTCCTCACGGTGCGGCGACTGGTCGTCGACGCCACCGACAGCGATCCGGTAGACGCCGGCGCTCAGTGACTGCGAGCGCACCCACTCGGTGTACCGACCGGCAGGCACGTCGTCGCGGCCCAGCACCACCGGCTCGGTTCGCGCCGGCGCCCGGCCGTGAGTCGGCCAGAACGGCCACTCCTCGAACCGTCGAGCCCGACCGTCGTCCGCGAACCGCACCACCCACAGGTCGAGGTACTCCTGCACCAGCGGGTCGCCGTAGTGCACCTGGACCCGCGCCACACCGGTGTCGCCCTGGCAGGCGACGACCTCGGCGGTCATCGTGAACACCTCGTCCGGCCCGCTGCGGTCCTCGTCCCACATCTTCCGGATCGCGGCCAGGCCGACCACCGGCACGTCGTACGGCGAGCCGAGGTACTCGGCGTCGTCGGTGAACAGGTCCCGCAGCCCGTCGGTCCCCGCGGTCCGCCAGGCCCGCTGGTACCCATCGACCCAGCCGAGCAGCTGCTCCGGGGTCATCGCAACCACCTCAGCCGCCCGCCAGCTCGCGGCTGTACGGCGGGTCGGCGCCGGGGCGCGAGCAGGTGATGGCCGATGCGGCCACCGCCTCGTCGAGCAGCGCACCGACGTCGTCGGCCGTCAGCGACCGCAGCGCGTCGCGGCGGTCCGCCCCCAGCAGGTCACGGTGGGCCAGCCCCGCCACCAGCGCGCTCATGAACGAGTCGCCGGCCCCGACCGTGTCCACGACGTCGACAGCGACGCCGGGGCGGCTCACCGCGCCGCTGGCCCGGCCCGACGCCAACGCACCGTCGCCGCCGCGGGTGATGACGACCAGAGCCGGCCCGTGACTCAGCCACGAGGCGGCGACCTCCTCGGGCGTCTTGTCCGGCTCCAGCCAGGCGACGTCCTCGTCGCTGGCCTTCACGACGTCGGCCACCGCGAGCATCTCGTGCACGACCGCGAGCACCTCGGCCGGTGGACCCATCAGCAGGTGCCGCACGTTCGGGTCGAAGGACACCGTCGCGGTGCCGGTCGCGCGGGCGGCGAGCCGGCGCAGCACGGCGCCACCCGGCGGGGTGGTCAGCCCGAGCGAGCCGACGTGCAGCGCCACAACGCCGCCCAGCGCCGACGTCAGCTCGTCGTCGGTCCACTGCCAGTCCGCCGTGCCGTCCACCCGGAAGTCGTATGCGGCGGAACCGTCGGCCTGCAGCGCCACGATGGCCAGCGACGACGACTCGGGCGCCGCCACGGCGTAAGAGAGGTCCACGCCGTTGTCGGCGAGGTGCGCGCGCAACCGGCGTCCCAGCACGTCGTCGGAGAGCCGCGCCAGCATCCGCGCCGGCACGTCCAGCCGGGCCAGGCCGACTGCGACGTTCGCCGGGCTGCCTCCAGGGGCGGCCCGGAAGACACCGTCCTCGCCGGCCGGCACCAGGTCGGTGATGACCTCACCGGCCACCGCGACGACGGACTCCACGCGGCAGAACCTACCGCCCCTACGATCTTCGGTGATGCCTGACCAGACCCCGAGTCCCGAGACCCGGACGAGGGCCCGAGCCGTCCTCGACGCGCTGCTGCCCGGGGTGCGCGACCGCGCCGTCGACGCGCTCGGGCCGGTCGAGGGCGAGGGGCTGGTGGCCCGTCTGGAGCACCACCATCTGGACCTGCTCGGGCCGCTGGAAGGGCTGTACGTCACCGACGACGTCACGCTGGCCGCCCTGGCCGGACGCCTGGTCGGCCGGGTCATCGAGGCCGCGATCGACCGGCCGGTCGCGCTGCGTGCGCTCGACCGGCGCCGCGAGGTCGACCCAGGCTGGTTCCAGCGGGCCCGGATGGTCGGCTACGTCGCCTACGCGGACCGGTTCGCCGGCGACCTGTCGGGCGTGCGGCAGCGGCTGGACTACCTGGCCGAGCTCGGCGTCACCTACCTGCACCTGATGCCGCTGTTAGCACCGCGCGAGGGAGACAACGACGGCGGCTACGCGGTGGTCGACTACGACGCAGTCGATCCGCGGCTGGGCACCATGGCGGACCTGGAGCAGCTGGCCGCCGACCTGCACGACCGCGGCATGTCCCTGTGCGTCGACCTGGTGCTCAACCACACCGCGGCGGAGCACCCGTGGGCGCTCTCCGCGGCGGCCGGCGACCCGGCGTACCGCTCCTTCTACCGGATCTTCCCCGACCGCACCGAGCCGGACCGCTACGAGCGCACACTGCCCGAGGTGTTCCCCGACACCGCCCCCGGCAGCTTCACGCATGTCGAGGGCGTCGGGTGGGTGTGGACGACCTTCAACAGCTTCCAGTGGGACCTGGACTGGTCCAACGTCGAAGTCTTCGCCGCCATGCTCGACACGGTGCTCGCGCTGGCCGACCACGGCGTCGACGTCCTCCGGCTGGACGCGGCGCCGTTCCTGTGGAAGCGCGCGGGCACCGACTGCCAGAACCGGCCCGAGGTGCACCTGATCCTGCGCGCGCTGCGGGCCCTGGTCGGCGTCGCGGCGCCGGGTGTGGCCTTCAAGGCCGAGGCGATCGTCGCGCCGCAGCAGCTGGTGCAGTACCTCGGCGCGCACGAGCGGTTCCACCCCGAGTGCGACCTGGCCTATAACAACCAGCTGATGGTGCTGCTCTGGTCGTCGCTCGCGACCCGCGACACAACACTGGCCCGGGTCGCCCTCGGCCGGATGCGGTCGGCCCCGACGTCGACCGCATGGGTCACCTACCTGCGCTGCCACGACGACATCGGCTGGGCCGTCTCGGACGAGGACGCGTGGGCGAGCGGCCTCGACCCGGCCGCGCACCGCGCGTTCCTCAGCGACTTCTACGCCGGTGTGCACCCGGGTTCGTTCGCCCGCGGCGCGGTGTTCCAGGCCAACCCGCGCACCGGCGACCGGCGGATCTCGGGCAGTGCGGCGTCGCTGTGCGGCCTCGAGGCGGCACTCGCCGCTGGCGACACGGTGCAGACCGACGCAGCCGTCGCGCGACTGCTGATGATGTACAGCGTCGTCTACTCCTACAGCGGCATCCCACTGCTCTACATGGGCGACGAGCTGGCGTTACGCAACGACCCGCGATGGGCCGACGACCCGGCGCACGCCGGCGACAACCGATGGCTGCACCGGCCGCCGATGGACTGGGCCACGGCCGACCGGCGCACCGACGTCGGCACCGTGGAGGGCACGGTGTTCACCGGGCTGGCCGAGATGGCCAGGGTCCGGGCCGGCCAGCTCGCGCTGCGCGCCGGCGACCGAGCCGAGCTGCTCGACACCGGCGACGACCGGGTGCTCGGCTACGTACGGCGTCACCCGCGCGGCCCCCGGCTGGTCGCGTTGGCCGCCTTCTCCGACGACGCGGTCGCGGTGCCGCGCCACCGCTGCCTGCCGGGGTTCGTGGGTGACGCACACGCCGTGCTCGCCAGCCCCGGCGTCCGCATCGACGATCACGACGTGCACCTGCCCGCGTGGGGCTACGCCTGGGTGGTCGAGACCAGCGATGGACTCACCCGAAGGTGACCGACCCGGTGCTGACCGTCCCGGCAGCGCGTCCGGGTGCGGCGTGGTTCCCCCAGTAGAGGTTCGTGTGGTCGATGACCTTGTCGGGTGGCGGTGCGCCCCACTCGGTGAGGTCCTCGGTCGTGTGGGCGTCGCCGACGAGAGTTGCGTCGTAGCCCCGGACGACGGCGCCGTGCAGCGTGGATCGGATGCACTCGTCGGTCTGGGCCCCCGCGACGACCAGCCGCCCCACCTTCCGTTCGGCGAGCACCACCTCGAGGTCGGTCTCCTCGAAGGCGTCGGGGTACCGCTTGTGCACCACCGGCTCGGACGGCTCCTGGGTCAGCTCGGGGACGTAGCGCCACCCGTCGCTCTCCTTGGGCATCTCGTCGCCGGAGTGCTGCACCCACACCACGGGCACGTCCTCGGCCCGGGCCTTGTCGACCAGGGCCGCGATGTTGGCGATGACTCCGTCGCGGTTGTGGGTGCCGGACATCACGTCGTTCTGGACGTCGATCACGAGCAGGGCGGCGCGCGGGCGGTCGGTCAGTGTGGTCATGAGGCTCCTCAGCGTCGAGCTCGGCGTCCATCCAGGCTAGGCGGGGACACCGACAGTTCTCAGGTACGCCGGGGAGCGGCGGCCGACGGCGGCGGTGCCGTCGTCCGGCGTACGACGAGTCGGGTCGGCACGGTGATCGCCCGCGGGTGCGCCGGCCCGTCCGGGTCCTCGTCCAGGGCTTCGAGCAGCAAGGTGGCGGCGAGCTGACCCTGCTCGTGCACCGGCTGCGCCACCGTGGTCAGCTCGAAGAACTCGGCCATCTCGTGGTCGTCGATGCCGATCACCGACACGTCCTCGGGCACCCGCAGGCCGGCCTCGCGGACAGCGTGCACAGCACCCACCGCCATCTCGTCGGACGCCGCGAAGACAGCGGTCGGACGCGGGTCGGCCTCGAGCAGGAGCCGGGTCGCCGCCAGCCCGCCACGGACGGTGAAGTCGCCGACCACCTCCCAGCACGAGTCGATCGGCAGCCCGGCCTCGACCATCGCGTCGCGGTAGCCCGTCAGCCGGTCCAGCGGGGCGGCGAAGTCGAGCTGCTCCTCGAGCGAGCCTCCGACGTAGCCGATCCGGCGGTGACCCAGCCCGATCAGGTGCCGCATCGCGATCCGTGCGGTGGCCACGTCGTCGATCCCGACACTCGCCCACCCGTCCACGGTGGCGCCGACGGCCGCGACCGGTCGGTCCAGCCGGGCCAGCGATGCCACCTCCGCGTCGGTCGGGGTCAGGCTGAGCACCAGGACGGCATCCACCCGCTTGCGCAGCAGGTGGCCGCGGAACACGCGGTCCCGCGCCGCCTGGTCGCCGCCGAGGTTGTAGAGCAGCAGGTCGTAACCGGCCTCGCGGAGCAGCTCCTCGGCGCCCTGGATCACCGAGCCGTAGAACCAGCGCGTCACGAACGGCACGATCACGCCGACGGCGCGGGTCTGCCCGGTGGCCAGCCCGGCGGCGCTGGGCGAGGCGACGTAGTCAAGCTCCGCGGCCGCCTTCAGCACCCGCACCCTGGTCTCGTCCGACACCCGCGGCAGCCCGCGCAAGGCCCGCGACACAGTGGCGGTCGAGACCCCGACCGAGGCAGCGACGTCCTTGATGCTCGTCATCCGAACACCCCCAGACCGCCGGCCGCGACCGCCGTACGGTGTGAGGCATGAGCAGCCATCTCCCCGACGGGACCCGCCTCGCCTACGGGACCGCCACCGCGGCCTACCAGGTCGAGGGCTCCACCACGGCCGACGGCCGCGGGCCGTCGATCTGGGACACCTTCACCGCCCGGCCGGGCACCATCAAGGATCACAGCGACGGCTCGGTGGCCTGCGCGTCCTACCTCCGGCTGGACGACGACCTCGAGCTGCTCGCGGGCCTCGGCGTCGACTTCTACCGCTTCTCGGTTGCCTGGCCCCGGGTGCAGCCCACCGGCTCGGGAGCGGTCGAGCCGCGCGGGCTCGCGTACTACGACCGGCTGGTCGACGGGCTGCTGGCCCGCGGTGTGCAGCCGATGGCGACCCTCTACCACTGGGACCTGCCGCAGCCGCTGGAGGACGCCGGCGGCTGGCCGGAGCGCGCGACCGCCGAGCGGTTCGCCGACTACGCCGCGGTGGTGCACGACCACCTCGGCGACCGGGTGCAGGTCTGGGCGACGCACAACGAGCCGTGGTGCGCGGCGTACCTCGGGCACGCCGCGGGCGTGCACGCGCCGGGGAAGCGCGAGCCCGAGGCCGCGCACCGCGCCGCCCACCACCTGCTGCTCGGCCACGGGCTGGCCGCGGCCCGGCTGCACGAGGCCGGCGCCGACACCGTGGGCATCGTGCTCAACCTGACCCCGGTGTGGCCGGAGCGCCCCGAGGCGGCCGAGGCCGCCGACGGTGTCGACGCGATCCACAACCGGGTCTGGCTCGGTCCGCTCGTCGACGGCGCCTACGACGAGCGGCTGCGCGCCCTCGCGGCACCGTTGGACGACAGCGAGGTCGTGCGCGACGGCGACCTCGCCCTCGTGCAGGGCTCGGCCGACTGGCTGGGCGTCAACTACTACACGCCGGCCCGCGTGGACGTCGGCGGCGACGACACCGGCAGCGGGGCTGTCGGCCAGGACACCTCGGCGTACCCGGGCGTCACCGACCTGCGCTTCGCCCCGCGCGGGTCCCGGACCGCGATGGGCTGGGAGGTCGAGCCGCGCGGGTTGGAGGAGCTGCTCGTCGACGTGCACCGGCGCACCGACCTCCCCCTCGTCGTCACCGAGAACGGCGCGGCGTACGACGACAGCGCGCGCGCCGAGGACGGCTCGGTCGACGACCCCGACCGGATCGCCTACCTGCAGGACCACCTCGCGGCGGTCGAGCTGGCCCGGTCGGCCGGGGCCGACGTCCGTGCCTATGTCGCCTGGACCCTGCTCGACAACTTCGAGTGGGCCGAGGGCTACACCAAGAAGTTCGGGCTGGTCGAGATCGATCCCGACGACCAGCACCGGACTCCGAAGGCCTCCTATCGTTGGTATGCCGAGCGGCTGCACGACGCCACCGCCCGTACGTCCTAGCCCTTGACGCTGCCGGCCAGCAGCCCTCGGACGAAGTACCGCTGCAGGCTCAGGAACACGACGAGCGGCACGATCAGCGACACGAAGGCACCGGCAGACAGGATCTGCCAGTCGTTGTCGCGGGTTCCGGACAGCTCGGCTAGTCGCACCGTCAGCGGCGAGAGGTCCAGGTTGCCGCCGCCGAAAACCAGGGCCACCAGCAGGTCGTTCCAGACCCACAGGAACTGGAAGATGCCGAACGCGGCGATGGCCGGTGCCATCAGCGGCAGCATGATCTTGGTGAAGATCCGCACGTGGCCGGCGCCGTCGACCCGGGCGGCCTCGATCAGCTCGCCCGGGACCTCCTTCATGAAGTTGTGCAGAAGGTAGATGGCCAGCGGCAGCGCGAAGATCGAGTGCGACAGCCAGATGGTCCAGAATTTTCCGGCCAGCTGCGGCAGTCCGAACGGCGGGTCCACGTACAGCTTGAGCAGCGGGATCATCGTCACCTGGATGGGGACGATCTGCATCGCGAACACGGCGACGAACAGGAAGTCCCGGCCGGGGAACTTCATCCAGGCGAACGCGTAGGCCGCGAGCGTGGCCAGCGTGATCGGGATGAGCACCGACGGGATGGTGATGACGATCGAGTTGACGAAGTAGGTCGCCAGCTTCGTGTCACTGCCGGTGAGCACCTCGTGGTAGTTCTCCAGCGTGACGTTCGGGCTGCTGAACCAGGTCCACCAGCCGCTGGTCTTGACATCCTCCTCGGGCCGGAACGAGGAGATGAACAGGCCGATCGTCGGGATCGTCCAGAGGGTGGCGATGATGATGGCGGCGAACGACGCCCATGGGGATGTGAGCTTCTGGTGCGCGACCGAGGCAGCCGTCGGCACCGGCGCAGTCGCAGTGGCCGGGACCTCCGGCGTGGTCGTGGTCATCGTGCCTCCAGCTTGCGCATCTGACGGATGTTGTAGACCACGATCGGAGTCACCAGGATGAACAGCATCACAGCGAGGGCTGCGCCGAGACCGTTGTTGAACGAGACGAACGACTGTCGGTAGAACTCATAGGCCAGCACGCTGGTGTTGAAGTTACCGCCGGTCGCGGTCCGGACGATGTCGAAGACCTTGAGCGTCGCAATGCTGATGGTCGTGAGGACCACGATCAACGACGGGCGGATGCTCGGCACCGTGATGTAGCGGAACATCCGCATACCCGAAACCCCGTCGAGGCGGGCCGCCTCGACGATGTCGTCGGGGATCGCCTTGATCGAGGCCGACAGCACCGTCATCGCGAAGCCGGCCTGCACCCAGATCATGATCACGATCAGGAAGATCGTGTTCCAGGGCTCGGTGAGCAGGAACCGGTAGGTGTCGAGACCGAGCCACTTGAGGACCTGGTTGGCCAGGCCGATCTGCTGGTTCTCGGTTGCCTTGTAGTCGTAGACGAACTTCCAGATCAGCGACGCGCCGACCAGGGAGATGGCCATCGGCAGGAAGATCAGCGCCTTGGCGAACTTCTCGATCTTGGCCTTGTCGATGAGCACCGCGTAGACCAGGCCGATCAGCGTCGCCAGGACCGGGGTGACGATGACCCAGATCGCCGTGTTGCGCAGCACGGTGATCTGATCCTCGCTGGTGAAGATCGTCTTGTAGTTGTCGAAGCCGACGAACTTCTGGGCGCTGGCGTCCTTGAACGACTCGTAGATCGTCCGCAGCCCGGGGTAGAGCAGCCCGAACGCGATCATGAGCGTCGCGGGCAGGACGAACACCACGGTCTGGACGACCTCACCTTTTCGGGACCGGACCCGGTCGGCGAGGAAAAGCACGACTCCCATCACGGCTACGAACGCCCCGATGGCGATGAACATCTGACCGAACTTGTAGGGGACCGACATGCGGCGTACCTCCTCTCGACGGGGCACAGCGCGCCCCGGGGGGTTGCCAACAGCCTGCGCCGCTGGGGACCGGGGGTGCGGCGGCGAACGCCGCACCCCCGAAGCCCAGGGCTTACTACCTACGGCCTAGGAGGCAGGCCAGGAGTCCTCGATCTTGCTGAGGGCGTCCTTGGTGCTCTCACCGGTGATCCAGGCGGTGAGCTCCTTCCACTCCGAGCCGGCGCCAACGGCACCGGGCATCAGGTCGGAGCCGTCGAACCTGAACACCGCGTTCGGGTCCTGCAGGATCTTGACCGACTCCTGGTCGATCGCGCTGGCCACGTTGGTGACGTCCAGGCCCTTGTTGGCGCTGACGAACCCGCCGTTCGGGGTCGCCTTGCCCTTCTCGTTGGCCCAGGTGTCCGTCGACAGGTACGTCTGGAACGCCTGAACCTCGGGCGCGTCGCGGAAGGCGGCGATGAAGTTGCCGGCGCCGAGAACAGGCTTGCCCTGGTCCGCGTTGGTCACCGGCAGGTAGAACGCGAACACGTCGCCGCCGTCTTCGGCGATCTTGGTGCCCGCGGGGAAGTTGGCCGCGTAGAAGCTGGCCTGGCGGTGCATCGCGCACTTGCCGTCCAGGATCGGCAGGCCGCCGTCCTGGAACGTCGTCGTCGCGATGCTCTTGACGTCACCGAAGCCGCCGTTGACGTACTTCGGGTTCTTGAGGATCCCGCCGACCCGGTCGAGCGCCGCGGCGACCTTGGGGTCGTTGAAGGGGATCTCGTGGGCGACCCACTGGTCGTAGACGTCCGGGCCGTTGTCCCGGAGCATGACGTCCTCCAGCCAGTCGGTGGCCGGCCAGCCGGTCGCCTCGCCCGAGCCGATGCCCGCGCACCAGGGCTTGATGCCGGTGGCCGCGATCGTGTCGGACAGGGTCAGCATCTCGTCCCAGGTGGTCGGGATGGTCCAGCCGTTGTCCGCGAACATCTTGGGCGAGTACCAGACGAAGGACTTGACGTTGGCGTCCAGCGGCGGCGCGTAGAACTTGCCGTCCACCGTGCCGTACTTCTTCCAGTCCTCGCCGAACCACTTGTCGACGTTGTCGACGACCGACTTGGGCGCCTCGATGACCTTGCCGGTGGTCTGCACCAGGGTCTTGAGCAGACCCGGCTGCGGGATGTAGGCGATGTCCGGCGGGTTTCCGCTCTTGACCCGGACCACCAGCTGCGCCTCGAACTCCTTGGAGCCCTCGTAGTCGACCGTCGCACCGGTGCAGGACTCGAACAGCTTGTACGAGTTCTTCTGCGGCACGTCCTCGGGCGCCACCACAGAGGTGTACACCTTCACGTGCTTGCCGGAGAGGTCGCCGTACTCGGTCATGACGCTCTTGATGGGGGCGCACTCGGCCTTTGCCAGGCCCGGTGCCTTTCCTCCCGCCGATCCGCCGCCGCCGCCGCCACCGCTGCTACCGCCGCAGGCGGCAAGCACGATGCTGGCACTCACCACGATGGCGAACGCGGCTGCGCCGCGGCGTGCCTTCGTTGATCGCATGCGCACTGCTCCCTCTCTCGACCAGATCCGGTTCTCCGCGTCGCGCATGGCGCGCCCGCGTCCCGGGTAACCCCGATGTAAACGTTTACGCAACGCGGCGGCAACAGATGTCACGGTAACGATCACGTAACGGACGGTCGACCGCGCTCGTCGTGGACAGGAGGTTGCCGGCCCCGTTACGTTCACCCTGCGTCACCACGTTGTAATCCCGCACCCTCCACTCGGATCGTCCGGCACGTACCTGCCGGTGGAAGGACTTTCTCTCATGGCAACCGTCACCTTCGACAAAGCCACCCGCTTGTTCCCCGGGGCCGAGCGCCCCGCCGTCGACGCGCTCGACATCGAGATCGGCGACGGCGAGTTCCTCGTCCTCGTCGGCCCCTCGGGCTGCGGCAAGTCCACCTCGCTGCGGATGCTCGCCGGCCTCGAGGACGTGAACGGCGGTTCGATCCGCATCGGCGACCGCGACGTCACGAACCTGGCGCCCAAGGACCGCGACATCGCGATGGTCTTCCAGAACTACGCGCTCTACCCGCACATGACGGTGGGCGAAAACATGGGCTTTGCCCTGAAGATCGCCGGTGAGCCCAAGGAGAAGATCCGCGAGCGGGTCGCCGAGGCGGCCAAGATCCTCGACCTCGAGCAGTACGTGGACCGCAAGCCCAAGGCGCTCTCCGGTGGTCAGCGCCAGCGGGTGGCGATGGGCCGGGCGATCGTCCGGTCCCCCCAGGTGTTCCTCATGGACGAGCCGCTGTCCAACCTCGACGCCAAGCTGCGGGTGCAGACCCGCAGCCAGATCGCCGCGCTCCAGCGCCGGCTCGGCGTCACGACCGTCTACGTCACCCACGACCAGGTCGAGGCCATGACGATGGGCGACCGGGTGGCCGTGCTCAAGGACGGCATCCTCCAGCAGGTCGACACGCCCCGGAACATGTACGACAACCCGGTCAACGTCTTCGTCGCCGGCTTCATCGGCTCGCCGGCCATGAACCTGCTCCAGGTCGACGCCACGGGCGGCACCATGCACTTCGGCGGTGCCGAGGTGCCGATCCCACGCGAGACAGCGGAGGTCGCCGACAAGGCCGGTCGCAAGATCACCGTCGGGGTCCGGCCGGAGGACATGGACATCGTCGCCGAGGGGCAAGGCCTCAAGACCACCGTCAACCTGGTGGAGGAGCTCGGGGCCGACGCGTACGTCTACGGCACCGCGGACGTCGACGGGAAGCCCTACGACGTCATCGCCCGGGTGGACGGCCGCAAGCCGCCGGAGAAGGGCCAGTCGGTCAACTTCGCTCCCAAGCAGGGCCACATCCACCTGTTCTCGACCGAGTCAGGCGAGCGCCTCAAGGCCTGAGCGTGGTGGCGAGCAGCTCGCAGGGCACCATGTCCCTATGGCCCTGCAGCTGCTCGCCGCACCCAGCGACCCGGCACTGCTCGACCTACCGTGGCGCACACCGCTGGAGGACTGGCCGGCCGACCAGCTGGTAGCGCTGCCGCGTGGCCTGTCCCGGCACGTCGTACGGTTCGTCCGGCTGGGCGAGGCCGTGTACGCCGTCAAGGAGATCGCCGAGAACGCAGCCCTGCGCGAGTACGGCCTGCTCCGCCAGCTCGAGCGACGTGACCTGCCGGCAGTCGAGGCGGTCGCCGTCGTGTCCGGCCGGGTCGACGACACGGGTCACCCGCTCGAGGCGGCCCTGGTCACCCGGCACCTGCAGTTCTCCCTGCCCTACCGGGCCCTGTTCTCCTCGACCCTGCGGGCCAACACGGCCAAGCGGCTGCTCGATGCACTCGCGGCGCTGCTGGTGCGGCTGCACACCGCAGGCTTCTACTGGGGCGACTGCTCGTTCTCCAACACACTGTTCCGCCGGGACGCGGGTGCCTTCGCGGCGTACCTCGTGGATGCCGAGACCGGTGAGCTGCACGGCAGCCTGTCCGAGGGACAGCGCA
>JAVEDA010000514.1 GCA_030841195.1 Actinomycetota bacterium
GCGTCGACGTCGAGGTCGTCGAGGGTGACGACCTCGGCGCCAGGCTGATGAGCCTGGTCGTCGAGAGCCGCGCCGCCGGGCTGGACGCCGAGGCCGAGCTGCGCGCGGCGGCGCGACGGTTCGCTGAGCGGGTGCGCGCTGCCGAGGCGGGCGAGGCAGGCGCTCTGACGCCCGGCTAGGGTCGCCCGGGTGACGGACCAGACACAGCAGGCCACCGCCGACTTCCACCACCTGGCCGGAGCCGTGCTCGACGAGCTGCTCGAGCGCCACCCGGAGTGGGCGACCATCCTGGGGGATCACCGGTTCGACGACCGCCTCGCCGATCTCGGCCCCGCGGGCGTCAGCGAGGAGCTGGCCTGGGCGGCCCGCCGGCTGGCCGACCTCGAGGCTGTCGACACCGACGCCCTGGACACCGCAGAGCGGGTCGACGCGGCGCTGCTGCACAACCAGCTGCTCGACCGGACGTTCGCGCTCGAGGAGCTGCGCGAGACCTCGTGGGACCCGCTGGTCGCCAACCCCGGCACCGCCGTGTACACCCTGCTGGCCCGCGACTTCGCCCCGCTGGGTGACCGGTTGCGGTCGGCTGCGGGTCGGCTGGCCGCGGTGCCCGAGCGGCTCGCGATTGCGCGGGACACCCTCGGTGCGATGCCGAAAGTGCACGTCGAGACGGCGATCGGCCAGTTCACCGGCACCCGAACGCTGCTGGCCACCGAGCTCGAGCGCCGACTCAGCGACGAGCCGTCGCTGCGCAGCGAGGTGGAGCCGGCCCGGGACGCGGCGGTGGAGGCCATCGACGAGCACCTCGACTGGCTCCGGTCGCGGCTAGCGGCGGCCGAGGGCGACCCCCGGCTCGGTGCCGAGCGATTCTCCCGGAAGCTGGCGCTCACCCTGGACACGGCGAACGACGCCGACGCCGTGCTGGCCCGGGCCGAGGCCGACCTGGAGCGGCTCGAGGGGCTCATCGCCGATACGGCCGCGCGCCTCGACGACGGCGACACCCAGGGTCGGGTACGCCGGGTGCTCGACCGGCTGGCCGGCGACGGCGAGGTCGACGACGACACCATCGTCGGCCTGTGCGTCGACGCAATGGCGCAGACGACCGAGTTCGTCCGGGCCGCCGACCTGGTGACCGTCCACGACGACCCGGTCGAGATCATCGTGATGCCCGAGATCCATCGGGGCGTCGCCGTCGCCTACTGCGACCCGCCCGGCCCGCTCGAGAGCGCCTCGCTGCCGACCTACTTCGCAGTCTCCCCGACACCGGCTGACTGGACCGAGGAGCGGGTGCGCTCGTTCTTCCGCGAGTACAACGCCCACATGCTGCAGAACCTGACGGTGCACGAGGCGATGCCGGGCCACGTCCTGCAGCTGGCGCACAACAAGCGTTACCAGGCACCGGTCCCGGTGCGGAAGGCGATGTGGAGCGGCTCGTTCGTCGAGGGGTGGGCCGTCTATGCCGAAGAGCTGATGGTCGACGCCGGCTACCGGTCGGACCAGGGCCTGAACGACGCGCTGCGGATGCAGCAGCTCAAGATGCAGCTGCGGATGACCATCAACGCGATCCTGGACGCCCGGGTGCACGCGCACGGGATGACCGAGGACGAGGCGATGCGGCTGATGATGGAGCGCGGCCACCAGGAGGAGGGTGAGGCCGCCGGGAAGTGGCGGCGGGCCCTGCTGTCCAGCAGTCAGCTCTCCACTTACTACGTGGGCTACGTGGAGGTCGCCGACATCGCCCGTGACCTGGCGACCGCCCGCCAGGACCTGAGCCAGCGGGAGCGGCACGACGCCATGCTCGCGCACGGGTCGCCGGCCCCCCGCCACCTGCGTACCCTCCTCGACCTGTAGCCCTCGGCTGCTGCAGTCCTCAGCTGTTGAGCGCGTTGCGCTCGAGCACCTCGTTGAGATGGCCAAGCACCCGGCCCAGCTCGGCCTGCTGGGCGGCACTCCAGTCGCCGAACAGCGCGTCGATCCGGCCCTGCCGGAACCGGCGCACGTCGTCCACGGCGGTGAGCCCGGCGCCGGTCGCCTCGACCACCGTGACCCGCGCGTCGAGTGGGTCGGTGCTTCGCTGCACCCAGCCGCGGCTGTCCAGGGCGGCGAGCTGGCGGGTGACGGTGGACCCGTCCAGGCCGAGCGACGAGGCCAGGGCGGCCACCCGCTGCGGGCCGTCGCGCTCCAGCCGGAGCAGCAGCAGGTAGGAGGCCCGGTCCATCGGGTAGCTCTGCTTGCGCTGGGCCGCTTCGAGCCAGCGGGCGAGCATCACCAACTGGTGCTCGATGGTCGCCGTGCTGCCGCGCTGCGCTGTCGTCCTCGCCATGGGTGTATCGTACAGGTAACTAACTGTACGATACAGCGATATGGGCGGTGAGTCGCACCATGGCGGAGCACGGCAGGCTTCTCGACGCGGTGAAGGGGCAGCCCCGCGCGGTCTGGGTGACGGCGTTCGCAGCCGTCATCGCGTTCATGGGCATCGGCCTGGTCGACCCGATCCTCAAGTCGATCGGCGAGGGCCTGGACGCCACTCCCGAACAGGTCACCCTGCTGTTCTCGTCCTACATCTTCGTGCAGGTCTTCGCGATGCTCGTGACCGGCGTCTTCAGCGCCAGGTTCGGCGCCAAGCGCACGGTGCTCACCGGGCTCGGCCTGATCGTCGTATTCGCCGCGCTGTCGGGCACGTCGACCTCGATCGGCGAGCTCGTCGGGCTGCGTGCCTTCTGGGGTGCCGGCAACGCCTTCTTCATCGCCACGGCGCTGGCGGTGATCGTGGGCGCCGCCAGCGGTGGGCAGGGACCCGCGATCCTGCTCTACGAGGCGGCCCTCGGACTGGGGCTGTCCGTCGGCCCGCTCGTCGGTGCGGCGCTGGGCAACATCTCGTGGCGGGCGCCGTTCTTCGGCACGGCCACACTGATGGCCGTCGCATTCGTGCTCTGCCTGACCATGCTCGACAAGGACCGAGCAACGGGGGAGGGCCGCTCGGTGCTGGCCCCGATCCGCGCGCTGCGCCACCGCGGCCTGCTGACGGTGGCGTCGTCGGCCTTCTTCTACAACTTCGCGTTCTTCACCGTCCTGGCCTGGACGCCTTTCGTGCTCGGCTGGGGCCCGACCGCGATCGGCCTGCTGTTCTTCGGCTGGGGCCTGCTGGTGGCGATCAGCTCAGTGGTGTGGGCGCCGCGGCTGGCGGGCCGGCTGGGCGAGAGCCGGGCGATGCTGCTCGGACTGACCGCGTTCGCCGTGCTGCTGGTGGTGGACGCCTACGGAACGACCGGTGCCGTCGCGGCGGTGACGGTCCTGTCCGGTGCCTGCCTCGGCCTGCTCAACACGCTCTACACCGGCGCAGCGATGGCGGTGTCCGACTCGCCGCGGCCGGTCGCCAGTGCCGGCTACAACTTCCTCCGATGGTTCGGCGGGGCGGCCGGCGCCACCCTCGTCGGCCACATCGCCAACTGGGCCGGCAACGACCAGGCGCCGTTCCTGGTCGCCGGCGCCCTCGTGGCCGTCGGGGCCGGCCTGCTGCTGCTCGGACGGCGCACCCTGGGCACTCTGCACGTCGTACCCGTCATGGCTCCTGCACTGGCCAACGCCGACTGAGGAGCCACGGCGGGCGAGGCGCGGCACCACCACGCCCGGGTACGCCGGTAGCCTGAGGCCGTCCGTGGCTGCTGCGCGCCCGCAGGAGCCAGCCTCAGCACGAAGGAGCACCGCCGTGGCGAGCATCGACGCCGTCGGAGCCCGCGAGATCCTTGACTCGCGCGGCAACCCCACTGTCGAGGTGGAGGTGGCGCTGGACGACGGCACCATCGCGCGCGCCGCCGTGCCGAGCGGCGCCAGCACCGGCCAGTTCGAGGCCGTCGAGCTGCGGGACGGGGACAAGAAGCGCTACGGCGGCAAGGGTGTCGAGAAGGCCGTCCTCGGCGTGCTGGACGAGATCGGGCCGGCCCTGGTCGGCTTCGAGGCCAGCGAGCAGCGGCTGGTGGACCAGGCACTGATCGACCTGGACGGCACCCCCACCAAGTCCCGGCTCGGAGCCAACGCACTGCTCGGGGTCTCGCTGGCGGTCGCCCGGGCAGCGGCCGAGTCGGCCGAGCTGCCGCTGTTCCGCTACGTCGGCGGTCCCAACGCGCACCTGCTGCCGGTGCCGATGATGAACATCCTCAACGGCGGCGCCCACGCCGACACCGGGGTCGACGTCCAGGAGTTCATGGTGGCGCCGATCGGCGCGACGACCTTCCGCGAGGCCCTGCAGTGGGGCGCGGAGGTCTACCACGCGCTGAAGTCGGTGCTCAAGCAGCGCGGCCTGGCCACCGGCCTCGGCGACGAGGGCGGCTTCGCCCCTGACCTGCCGAACAACCGGGAGGCGCTGGACCTCATCGTCGAGGCCATCGGCACCACCGGCCTGGCCGTGGGCTCCGACATCGCGCTTGCCATGGACGTCGCCGCGACCGAGTTCCACGCGAGCGGCGCCTACGCGTTCGAAGGCAGCAAGAAGTCGGCCGAGGAGATGATCGCCTACTACGCCGAGCTCGTGTCGTCGTACCCGCTGGTCTCGATCGAGGACCCGCTGGACGAGGAGGACTGGGCCGGCTGGAAGACCCTCACCGACGAGCTCGGCAGCCGGGTGCAGATCGTCGGCGACGACCTGTTCGTCACCAACCCGGAGCGCCTCGAGCGCGGCATCCGCGAGTCGACGGCCAACGCGCTGCTGGTGAAGGTCAACCAGATCGGCACGCTGACCGAGACCCTCGACGCCGTCAGCATGGCCCACCGCAACGGCTACCGCTGCATGATGAGCCACCGGTCCGGCGAGACCGAGGACACCACCATCGCGGACCTCGCGGTGGCGACCGACTGCGGTCAGATCAAGACCGGGGCGCCGGCCCGGTCCGAGCGGGTGGCGAAGTACAACCAGTTGCTGCGCATCGAGGAGGAGCTCGACGACGCGGCCCGCTACGCCGGGCGCACGGCCTTCCCGCGGCACGGGGGCTGACCGGCCACGATGTCGACGAGCACCGAGGGCGAGGACCGCGAGGAGCGGCGGCGCAGCAACCTGACCGGGCGGGCCGCCGTGCTCGCCCTGGTGGTCTGCCTGCTCGCGATCTCGCTGGCCTACCCGTTGCGCGAGTACCTGGCGCAGCGCGGTGACATCGCCGGCTACCGGGACAAGGTCACCGAGCAGGAGGGCCGGGTCGCCGAGCTGCGCCGGCAGCACGCCCGCTGGAGCGACCAGGCGTACGTCGAGGCACAGGCGCGCGAGCGGCTGCACTACGTGATGCCGGGCGAGACGTCCTACGTCGTCCTCGAGGCCGACGACACGCCCGCGCCGGACGGTGCGGTCGAGCCGGAGACGGCGGCAGCCGCGCGAAGCCCCTGGTTCACCGACCTGTGGCGCAGTGTCGAGGTGGCGGGCGGCACCCAGAAGCCGACCAGGTGACCGAGCCGCGCGACCTCGACGCGGTGGCGGCCCAGCTCGGCCGGGACGCCCGCGGCGTACGCCGGGTCGCGCACCGCTGTCCGTGCGGCAACCCGGACGTGGTGGAGACCGCCCCGAGGCTGCCCGACGGCACCCCGTTCCCCACCGTCTACTACCTGACCTGTCCGCGCGCCGCCGGGGCGATCGGCACCCTCGAGGCCGAGGGGATGATGCGCGAGATGACCGACCGGCTGCACGTCGACGCCGACCTGCGCGCGGCCTACCGGGCCGCGCACGAGCGCTACCTCGCGGTGCGGGACGCGGTCGATGTGGTGCCGGAGATCGCGGGGGTCTCGGCCGGTGGCATGCCGGACCGGGTGAAGTGCCTGCACGTGCTGGTGGCCCAGTCGCTGGCCGAGGGGCCGGGCGTGAACCCGCTCGGCGACGAGGCGTTGGCCGCGCTGCCCCACTGGTGGCGCGGCGGGCCGTGCGTGGTTGTGCCGTGACCCGGGTCGCGGCGATCGACTGCGGCACCAACTCGATCCGGCTGCTCGTCGCCGACCTTGACCCCGAGCGGTCGACGCTGACCGACGTGGACCGGCGGATGCAGATCGTCCGGCTCGGTCAGGACGTCGACCGCACCGGCCGGCTGGCGCCGGAGGCGCTGGCCCGCACGTTCGCCGCCTGCGACCGGTACGCCGACGTGGTCCGGCGCACCGGCGCCGAGCAGGTCCGGTTCGTCGCGACCTCCGCGACCCGCGACGTGGCGAACCGCGGCGAGTTCGTCGCCGGCGTACGCGACCGGTTCGGCGTCGGGCCGGAGGTCGTCTCGGGCGACACCGAGGCGGAGCTGTCGTTCACCGGCGCTACCCGCGAGCTAGCCGGCAGCGAGCTGGACGGGCCATTTCTCGTGGTCGACATCGGCGGTGGGTCGACCGAGCTGGTCCTGGGCGACCCCGGTGC
>JAVEDA010000522.1 GCA_030841195.1 Actinomycetota bacterium
GTACAGGCGGCCGCCAAGCAGCCGGTGAAGGTGACCATCACCGCCGGGGAACGGACCGTCGACGCCCGCAGCATGCTCGGCGTGCTGTCTCTCGGCGTCAACACCGGCGGCACCGTCACCCTTGCCGCCGAGGGAGAGGGAGCCGACTCCGTGCTCGACGTCCTGGTGAAGTTGCTCGAGAGCGACCTCGACGCAGACACTCCGGTCGATGTCTGAGCTGCTGCGGGGTCACGGGGTCAGCCCCGGCACGGCGGTCGGGCCGGTGGTGCGGATGCCGGACCCGGTCACCGAGCCGCCGGCAGGCCCGCCGCCCGCCGACACCGACGCTGACGTGGCCCGGATCCGCCCGGCCATGGACCTGGTGGCCACCGACATGTGGGCCCGCGCCGGCAAGGCTGAGGGCGAGACGAAGGAGGTGCTCGAGGCGACGGCCATGATGGCCTCGGACCCCGAGCTCGCCGACCTGGCCGAGAATGCCGTCCGCGACCAGGGCATCCCGGCACCACGCGCCGTGTGGGACGCCGCCAACACGTTCCGCGACCTGCTCACCGGCGCCGGCGGGTATGTCGGGGCGCGGGCGAGCGACGTCGAGGACGTCCGCAACCGGATCGTCGGCGAGCTGCTCGGCGTGCCGGCGCCGGGCATCCCCGACCCGGGGCACCCGTTCATCCTGGTCGCCCGCGACCTTGCCCCGGCGGACACGGCCACCATCAACCCGGAGCGAGTGCTGGCCTTCGTGACTGCCGAGGGCGGCCCCACCAGCCACACGGCGATCCTGGCCCGGGCGCTCGGCATCCCGGCCGTCGTGTCGTGTCCGGAGGTCCTGGCGATCGCGGAGGGCACCATCCTCGTGCTCGACGGGGCGACCGGCACGATCGATCCGGACCCCGACGAGGCCACCGTGACCGAGGCGCGTGACCGCGCGGCCCGCGCAGCAGCCCGCAACCGGCGCTGGGACGGCCCTGGGTCCACCGCGGACGGGCATCGGATCAAGCTGCTCGCCAACATCGGCGACGCCGCAGGCGCCCAAGCGGCGGCCGCAGCGGGAGCCGAGGGCGTGGGGTTGTTCCGCACCGAGTTCCTGTTCCTCGACCGCGCCGACGAGCCGTCGGAGTCGGAGCAGACCGAGTCCTACGCGGCCGTCTTCGGCGCGTTCGGCGAGGGCACCAAGATCGTCGTACGCACCCTCGACGCCGGCGCCGACAAGCCGCTCCCGTTCCTCGACCAGGGCGAGGAGGCCAATCCCGCCCTCGGCGTCCGCGGCCTGCGGATCGGCCTGGCGCAGCCCGAAGTCCTCGACAAGCAGCTGCGCGCGATCGCGGCGGCTGCCAGCAGCACCAAGGCCGACGTCTGGGTGATGGCGCCGATGGTCGCTGTGCTGAGCGAGGCCCAGGCGTTCGACCGGCACGCCCGCGAGGCCGGGCTGCGCACCACCGGAGTCATGGTCGAGATCCCGGCGGCCGCGCTGTCAGCCAGGGAGATGCTCGGCGTGGTCGACTTCGTCAGCATCGGCACCAACGATCTCGCGCAGTACACGCTGGCCGCGGACCGGATGTCCGGCCCGCTCGCCGCGCTCAACGACCCGTGGCAGCCGGCGCTGCTCCGGCTCATCGGCATGGTGGGCGCCGCCGGCCAGACCGAGGCCAAACCGGTGGGCATCTGCGGCGAGGCGGCTGCCGACCCGGCGCTGGCGCCGGTGCTGGTCGGGCTCGGGGCGACCAGCCTGTCGATGTCCGCTCGGTCCCTGTCCGACGTGGGTGCCGTGCTCAAGACGATGACCCTGCAGCAGTGCCGTGACCTGGCCGTGCTCGCGGTCGATGCCCCGGACGCCGACTCCGGGCGAGCCGCCGTACGTGCCGCCCTGCCCGCCCTGGAGGAGCTCGGCCTGTGACCTGTCAGGAAATCGCGGCCTGCACGAGTTCGACGACCGTCTTCTCCACCACGGGGCCCCACTTCGTCAGCGCGTACGACACCGGCCACATGTCTCCGTCGTCGAGGTTCGCCGCGTCCTGGAAGCCCACGGTCGAGTAGCGGTAGTTGAACTTGCCCGAGTCCTGGAAGAAGACGACGACCTTGCCGTCCGCGTTCGCGTAGGCGGGCATCCCGTACCAGGTCTTCGGCGACAACTCGGGGGCGGTCGCAGTCACCGTCATGTGCACACGCTCGGCGAGCCCCCGATCCTTCGGCGCCATCTTCTCGATCGCGTCGAGGACCGCCTGCAGGCCGTCGGCCTGCTTGGCACCCTTCTTTCCCTCCGCGCGCAGCTCGGCGGCGCGCTGCTTCATCGCGGCGCGCTCCTCGGCGGTGAAGCCCTTGGACTCGGTCGTGGCCTTCTTGGCAGGCATGTCGAAAGTTCCCTTCAGGACGTGGTGGCGGCGTGGTGCCGGGCCTTCCCCCGAAAGGCTAGGACTGGCCACACCTGTGGAACTTCTCGAATCCTGACCGGATTGGTGCCCACGTCCAAGTGATCAGAACCGCCAACGGGTGGCGCCGCCGGGTTCGGCGGCGAGCACCACCGTGGCCTGCCGGGGCGTGAGCCGGTAGACACTCCAGGGCGGCGGCCCAGCGGACGGAGCGCTGTACTCAGCCGTCAGCGCGGTGCCGCTTGCGTCGACGCTGGCCGGCCACCCGCCGGCCGCCCATCGCCCAGCCAGCTCGGCGACGACATCGCGGTCTTCCACCCGGGCGGCGTCCCCGTCCACCGCGAGGTCGAACTCCTCGGTCGAGACCCCCAACGTGCATCGGGGGTCCCGCGCCAGGTTCTGCGCCTTGCGGGTGGCCGCACCGGTCGTGAAGTAGAAGAGCCCTGACACCCACAGGGGGCCGATGCCGGTCAGGTGGGGGCTGCCATCGGGTTTCGTGGTGGCCAGCCAGCTGCGGTTGTCGGGACCGCCGGTCCCGGCCAGCGGCTCGGGGCCAGCCAGACGGGCTTCCACCCGCTGCCAGTCGACCAAGGGCAGTCCGTACAGCTCAGCAAGGTTCGTGGCTTCCATGTGCTTTCAGACCTCCTGGGGCGGCGAGACTCATCTAGATCGACAGGAACCGGACTGAACGAGCAAGATATGACCCTGCTGAAGGTGGGGGATCGCGGCTCTCGGGCGTAAGACTGGGAAGCGCTGACGACGGTCCGGCAGCTGCCACAGGGCACAAGCACCTAGGAGTCATGCGCATGTCCACGCTCGAGACCCCGAAGTACCCGGAGAATATCGACGCCGCCGTGCTCAAGATCTCCGGCGTAGTCCTCCTCGGTGCGATCATGTCGATCCTGGACATCACCGTCGTCAATGTTGCCTTGCCGACGTTCCAAACGGTCTTCGGAAGTGCTGAAGAGCCCATCGCGTACTCGCACGTAGCCTGGACGGTCACCGCGTACACGCTCGCACTCGCGACGGTCATCCCGTTGACGGGTTGGGCAGCGGACCGGTTCGGAACCAAGCGCCTCTACCTCACGGCGATCGGCCTGTTCACCGCCGGGTCCGTGCTCTGCGCCACCGCAACCTCGATCAACATGCTCATCCTGTTCCGCGTCTTCCAGGGTCTGGGCGGCGGCATGCTGATGCCGCTCGGCATGACGATCATGACGAGGGCGGCCGGGCCGCAGCGCATGGGCAGGCTGATGGCAATCCTCGGTGTCCCGATGCTGCTCGGTCCCATCCTCGGTCCGATCCTCGGCGGTTGGCTGATCGACAACGCCAGCTGGCACTGGATCTTCCTCATCAACGTACCGATCGGAGCCGTGGCTCTGGTCTATTCCTTCCTCATCCTGCCGAGTGACGCGCCGCAGCCCTCGGAGTCCTTCGACTTCGTCGGCATGCTGCTGCTCTCGCCGGGACTGGCCTTGTTCCTGTTCGGCGTCTCCAGCCTGCCGCAGGAGGAAGGGGACTTCACCGCGCCCCGGGTGTGGCTCTCGATGCTTGTTGGCGTCGTGCTGATGCTCACGTTCGTCTGGCACGCGTTCCGCCCGGAACACCCGTTGCTGGACCTGCGGTTGTACAAGAACCGCAACCTGAGCGTGTCGACGATCACGATGTTCCTCTTCGCGGCCGCGTTCTTCGGCGGACTGCTGCTGGTCCCGACCTATTTCCAGGAGATCCGCGGCGAGTCGACACTCATGGCCGGACTGCTTGTGGCGCCGCAGGGGATCGGCGCCATGATCACGATGCCGATCGCCGGCACGTTGGTCGACAAGTTTCCGGTCGGTCGGATCGTGCCGTTCGGCCTCGTCCTGATCGCCATCGGCATGTTCGGGTTGACGCAGATCGAGGCCGACACGTCGTACCCGCTGCTGCTCGGGTTGTTGTTCGTCATGGGGTTGGGCATGGGTGCGACGATGATGCCCCTGTTCACGACAGCGCTGAAGACGCTGACGCATCACGAGGTGGCGCGCGGGTCCACCCTGCTCAATATCACCCAGCAGATCGCCAGCTCGGTCGGCGTTGCCGTCATCTCGGTCGTGCTCACGAGCCAGCTCAAGGACGCCCCCCTCGCCCTGCCGGCGATCGCTGCGCAGAAGGATCCCGCGGTGGCGGATCAGATCGGTGGCCCGGCAGCGGTGGCTGAGGGACTGGTCCAGGCTGCGGCTGCCTTCGCGAACACCTACTGGGTGGCCGCGTGCTTGGTGCTGCTTACCTTTGTGCCGGTGTACTTCCTGCCCCGCAGGCGCGAGGCGACCCACCTGCTCGATGATGAAGGCGTGCCACCGGTCGTCGTGCACTGAGGAGCCCGCGCTCAAGATGTCTCCGAACAGGTCCGGGACGGCTACTATGGGAGTCAGCGCGGATCTGGGCACCGCGCCGGTCCGCGTCGATCTCTCGCAGATCCGTGGGACCGAGTCGCGTCGGGGGGTGGCCACGGCCACCCCGCAGGTCGTCGTCACGGCCCCGGCCGCAGGGCTGCGCACGGGTAGGTCACCCGCCGCGGCACGAGTGCCGGGCAGGTACGGAGGAGGAGTCTGTGGCTCGTCGAGGGCAGCGCCAGTCGGGCGTTCGCCGCGCCGCGCCCCGACAGCAGCAGCGGCGGGTACGCGACCGCGACAACGAGGGCATCATCCCGGTGCTCGCCAAGTCCGTGCGTGAGGTCGAGGCAGCGGCCCAGCGCGGTCGGGTGATGCCTGCGGTGCGCACGAAGTTCCAGGTGGCCGCCCTGCTGGTGCGCGAGGAGCGGGCCCGGGTCCGGGCCGACGAGACCAGCACCGAGGCCCACCGGACCGAGCAGCTCAAGCGTCTCGACGGCCTCGCCCTGATCCTCGCGAAGACCGCAGCCCGCGACACCTCGCTGCTCGCCCTCCTCGCCGAGGACGCGGTCGTCTCCGACTCGGCCAGGTCGCTCACGCGGAAGATGCGCTCGGACGCCGGGATCGAGGCAACCCCCGAGGAAGAGACGCCGACGGAGACGGCCGCTGCCTCCGCTGGCACCGAGCGTCGGGTGGTGCCGCAGTCGGTGATCTCGCGACAGCTCGCCAACCCCTTCCTCGCCCCTGACTTCTCGGCGGTCCGACAGACGGCCCGGCCCCGTCGGCTGGCCACCTGGGAGCTCCTCGGCCCGCTGTTCAGCTCGTTCGAGCGCGCCGGCGACGGAGCCTCGGCCTGCATGGCACTGCCCGATCCGGGCTCGCTGCGGGCTCCGGGCGGCCTGGAGCTCATGCCGCACCAGGCCCGGGTGGTCGCCGCTGCAGCAGCCGGCCATCGGACCTTCCTGCTCGCCGACGAGCCAGGTCTGGGCAAGACGGCCCAGGCACTGCTCGCGGCGCAGGCGGCCAACGCCTACCCGCTGCTCGTGGTCGTGCCCAACGTCGTCAAGACCAACTGGGCCCGCGAGGTCGGCCTCTGGACACCCAACCGCCCGGCCACGGTGATCCACGGCAACGGTGACACGATCGACGGCTTCGCCGACATCGTCATCGTCAACTACGAGGTGCTCGACCGCCACGTGGGCTGGCTCGGCGACCTCGGCTTCCGCGGGATGGTCGTCGACGAGGCGCACTTCATCAAGAACAAGTCCTCCCAGCGCTCGCAGCACGTGCTGGAGCTCTCCGAGCGCGTTCGGCTGCGGGTCGCGAACCCGCTGCTGATGGCTCTCACCGGGACCCCGCTGATCAACGACATCGAGGACTTCGCCGCCATCTGGCAGTTCCTCGGCTGGATCGACGACAAGAAGCCGCGGGCCGAGCTGATGGAGGCGCTCGAGGCCACCGGCCTGACGCCGGAGGACTCAGAGTTCTACCCCGCGGCCCGCAAGTGCGTGGTCGACCTCGGCATCGTCCGTCGCCGCAAGGTGGACGTGGCCGCCGACATCCCCGCCCGCCGCATCGCCGACCTCCCCGTGGAGCTCGACGACCAGGCCAGCCGCTCGATCCGA
>JAVEDA010000020.1 GCA_030841195.1 Actinomycetota bacterium
CGCGATCTGGTCGCATCGCTGGTACGTCAACGGCGACGACTACGGCCTGACCGGCCCGGACGTCGCGGGCGAGCCCAACAAGGCCGGGGGCGCCCAGATCGGTGACACTGGCATCTGGCTCGGCGACTACACCACCGAGGCGGAGAACGGCGGCCTCGGCGTGTTTGCGCACGAGTACGGCCACGACCTCGGTCTGCCGGACTACTACGACACCGCGGGCGGCGAGAACGGCACCGCCTTCTGGACCCTGATGAGCTCGGGCTCCTGGCTTAGCCACGGCGAAGCCGCGGGCGAGGGCATCGGCGTCACCCCGGGCCTCATGGGCCCGGAGGAGAAGCGATTCCTCGGCTGGCTGGACTACAGCACCGCGGCCATGGGAAGCAGCGGGGACTACATCCTGAACCCGGCGCAGTTCCACGAGACCGGCAAGGATCAGGCCGTCCGGGTCGACCTGCCCAGCGTCGACAAGACCAAGGACTACACAACCCCGGCCTCCGGCGCGAACGCCTGGTGGACCGGCACGGCCGACAACCTGAACGAGTCGCTGTCGCGCAGCGTCGACGCGGCGTCGCGCGTCACCGTCACCGCGAAGGCGTGGTACGACATCGAGGACGGCTACGACTACCTGTACGGCGAGTACTCGCTGGACAACGGTGAGAGCTGGCAGCGGGCCGGCGCCGGGGTCAGCGGCAGCTCCAAGGGCAAGTGGACCACCCTTCGGTACGCCTACCGCGCCGACGGGCAGCCGTCGCTGTTCCGGTTCCGGTACCAGACCGACGGCGGTGTCCACCTCCCCGGTGCGTTCCTTGACGACATCGCCATCTCGGCCGGTACGGCCTTCACCGACGACGTGGAGTCCGGCCAGAACGGCTGGGAGTCGACCGGTCGCTGGACCATCAACAGCGGCTCGGTGACGGCCACCTACCAGCGCTACTACCTGGTGGAGAACCGGCAGTACCAGGGCTGGGACGACACCCTGCGGACCGGGCCGTACCAGTTCGACGAGGCCTTCACGAGGCCGAACTGGGTGGAGTTCTTCTCCTTCCAGAACGGCATGCTGGTCTGGTACGTCGACGACTCGTTCGAGGACAACAACACGATCGAGCACGCGGGCGGCGGAGCCTCGCTGCCGGTGGACGCCCACCCGGCCAAGTTCACCTACCCGGACGGGACGGCGCCGAGCAACCGGCGCCAGCCGCTGGACGGGACGTTCTCGACCCAGCCGACGGATGGCGTGTGCCTGCACAAGCAGGTCCTAGGCGGGACCAAGAAGGCCCCGACCGTCACGTCGGTCGAGGCGTGCGCGCCGGCGGGACTAGTGACGTCGGTGTTCGACGACACCAACCCGCTCGCGTACTGGAGCGACACCAACCCGCTCAACAGCGTGCAGGTCAACGGGCACGGCGTGAAGGTCAGCATCACCAACGGGGGCGATGACGACCTCGCAATCCACGTGGACAACCCGGCCGCCCCGGTGGTCACCCCGTAGGCACGCTCCACCAGCAGCACCCGGAGGGGCGGCAGTCCTCGCGACTGCCGGCCCTCCCGCGTGTGCGGCACCTCCGGCCGACGGCAGGATGGTTGTTATCGGCAACCAAATCAGATAGGTTGTATTCAGCAAGCAACCCCGCAGGACGGTGACCGGCGATGACCATCACACCCCATATGACTCCCCCCGTCAGCCCGCGCGACCGGGTCACCCAGCTGCTCCGCTCGGTGCGCGAGGTCACCGTGCTCTGGCGCGACGTGAGCCGGGTGGCGTTCCCAGCGGGCTCGTCCGGCCTCGGAGTCCTGCACCTGGTCGAGCAGCAGGGGCCGATGCGGGTCAGCGACCTGGCGACCTGCAGACACGTCGGTGTCTCCACGATGAGCCGGAACGTGGCGGAGCTGACCGCTGCCGGGCTGCTGGCCTGGGAGCTGTCCGCCGACGACGCCCGTACCCATGTCGTCCGCCTGACGCCGGCCGGCCGCGCCGACCTCGACCGCGCCCGCAACGAGTTCCTGGACCGGATGCTTCCGGCCCTGCAGGGCTGGACCGAGGCAGAGGTCGCCGAGCTCGAGCGCCAGCTGACCCGCCTCACCCACGACCTGACCGCTGCCACCGGCCGCGCCCCGGAAAGGACCTGATGTCCACCGCTATCCCCATCGACCCGACCGCTCCCGCCGCCCCGGAGGCGGCCGTGCCGATGAGCCACCGCGAGGTGCTGGAGGCGCTGTCCGGCCTGCTCATCGGCATGTTCGTGGCGATGCTCTCCTCGACCGTCGTGACCAACGCGCTACCCACCATCATCGGCGACCTCGGCGGCGGCGAGTCGGCCTACACCTGGGTGATCACCGCCACCCTGCTGACCACCACGGCGACCACGCCGATCTGGGGCAAGCTCGCGGATCTGTTCAGCCGCAAGATGCTGGTGCAGGTCGCGCTGGTCGTCTTCGTCGCCGGGTCGGCGATGGCCGGTCTCGCGCCGGGGATCGGCTGGCTGATCGGGGCCCGGGCGGTGCAGGGGATCGGCGTCGGCGGCCTCACCGCCCTGGTCCAGGTGGTGATGGCCGCGATGATCGCGCCAAGGGAGCGGGGCCGCTACTCCGGCTACCTCGGGGCGACCTTCGCGCTCGCGACGATCAGCGGTCCGCTGCTCGGTGGGCTGATCGTCGACACGTCGTGGCTGGGCTGGCGCTGGTGCTTCTTCGTGGGTGCGCCGTTCGCGCTGCTGGCCTTCGTCGTGCTGCAGAAGACCTTGCACCTGCCCGTCGTACGCCGGGAAGGGGTGAGCATCGACTACCTCGGCGCCACCCTCATCGTCGGCGGGGTGAGCACCCTGCTCATCTGGGTCTCGCTCGCCGGGCACCAGTTCGCCTGGGGCTCGCCCGCGACCGCCCTGATGGTGGGCGGGGGAGTGCTGCTGCTGGCCCTGGCGGTCTGGCGCGAGGCGCGGGCCGCCGAGCCCATCATCCCGCTCCGCCTGTTCCGCGACCGCAACACCGCGCTGGCCACGTTCGCCAGCCTGTTCGTCGGCGTCGCGCTGTTCGGCAGCACCGTCTTCCTCAGCCAGTACTTCCAGATCTCGCGCGGCAAGAGCCCCACCGTCGCCGGCCTGATGTCGCTGCCGATGATCGCCGGACTGGTGCTCGCCAGTCTGGTGGTCGGGCGCATCATCACCAGGACGGGTCGCTACAAGCGCTTCATGGTCGGCGGCGGTGCCCTGGTCACCGGGGGCCTGGTGCTCCTCGGCACCATCGACGCGCACACCCCGCTGTGGGTGATCGGTGTCTGGATGGCCGTCCTCGGTCTCGGTCTCGGCGCGACCATGCAGAACCTCGTCCTCGCGGTGCAGAACACCGTCGGCCAGTCCGACCTGGGTGCGGCCAGCTCGACGGTCTCGTTCTTCCGGTCGCTCGGCGGCGCCATCGGGGTGTCCGCGCTGGGCGCCCTGCTCGGCCACCAGGTCACGTCACTGGTCGGTTCCGGCCTGGCCCGGCTGGGCGTCGCCCCCTCCGCCGACGGCGCCTCCGGCGGCATCCCGGACGTCCGCGCCCTGCCCGCCCCGGTGCGCGCGGTGGTGGAGGACGCCTACGGGGTGGCGGTGTCGCACATCTTCCTGGTGGCGGCGCCGTTCGCCCTGCTAGCGCTGGGCGCCATCATTGCCATGACTGAGGTGCCGCTGCGGCGCACACTTGACCTCGATCCGGTAAACAGCGAGCCACTGGGAGCGAACAGATGACCGAAGGGCCGACGGCGTACGGCGAGGTGGAGCGGGAGCTCGCGGTGCTGCTGCGGCGGGCCCGGGCCTGGAACCGGGACGTCGCGACCGAGGTGCACCCCGACCTGCAGCCGGCGGCCTACGCCCTGTTGGCCCGGGTGGACGAGGTCGGCAGCGTCCGCGCCAGCGACCTCGGCGCCTACTTCGGCATCGACAAGGGCGCGATCAGCCGCCAGGTCGCGCTGCTGGAGCGGGTCGGGCTGGTGGTCCGGGAGCCGGACCCGGACGACGGCCGGGCCCAGCGGCTGGTCGTCACCGACGAGGGCCGCAAGCGGATCGAGGACGCGCGCAGCGGCCGGCGCCGCCTGGTCCGCGAACAGCTGGACCAGTGGCCGGCCGAGGAGGTCGCCACCCTGGCGCGGCTGCTGGGCCGCTACAACCAGCAGATGAACGCGGCTCTCGGGAAGGAGTGACGCGCGCGGCGGGTTGGCACCGAAGATGACTGCCACCGAGAAGCCTGAGCAGCGCGCCGCCGTCGGTTTCCGGTCCGAGCGTGGGCCAGTGCTCATCGCGCTGATGCTGTCGACCTCCCTGGTCGCGCTCGACGCGACGATCCTCGCGACCGCGGTGCCCTCGGTCGTCCGCGACCTGGGCGGCTTCTCGCAGTTCCCCTGGCTGTTCTCCATCTACCTGCTGACCCAGGCCGTCACCACCCCCCTCTACGGCAAGCTGGCCGACGTCCTCGGGCGTCGACCGGTGCTGTTCTTCGGCATCGCGGTGTTCCTGGCCGGTTCGGTCCTCTGCGGGGTCGCGTGGAGCATGCCGACCCTCATCATTGCCCGGGCGATCCAGGGCATCGGCGCCGGCGCGGTGCTGCCAATGACGGTCACTGTCGTGGGGGACCTGTACTCCGTCGAAGAGCGGGCCCGCGTGCAGGGCTACCTGGCGAGCGTCTGGGGTGTGGCCGCGGTCGTCGGACCGACCCTCGGCGGGGTGTTCTCGGAGTACCTGAGCTGGCGGTGGATCTTCTTCATCAACATCCCGGTGGGTGGCGTTGCCGCCTGGATGCTGTGGCGGCACTTCCACGAGCAGGTGGAGAAGACCCGGCACCAGCTCGACCTCGCCGGATCCGCGCTGCTTACCGCCGGGTTCTCGCTGCTCATCCTGGGGCTGCTCGAGGGCGGCGTTGCGTGGGACTGGGGCTCGCCGGTCAGCTTCGCGACCTTCATCGTCGGCGCGGCTGCGCTCGTCGCATTCGTGCTGGTCGAGCGTCGGGCGCCAGAGCCGGTGCTGCCGCTGTGGGTCTTCACCCGCCGGGTCCTGATCGGCGGCAACCTCGCAGCGGTGGCCATCGGGGTGGCGCTGATCGGTCTGGTGTCCTACGTACCGACGTACGTCCAGGGTGTGCTGGGGACCGGTGCGCTGGTGGCAGGGTTCGCGCTGGCCGCGATGACGGTCGGTTGGCCGATCGCGGCAGCGCTCTCCGGCCGGCTCTACCTGCGGATCGGCTTCCGGGACACGGCCCTGATCGGCGCCGCGATCGTGGTGCTCGGCGCCGTGCTGGTGGTCATGCTCACGGAGTCCTCCCCGGTACTGGCGGTGGCGGGCGCGACCTTCGTCATCGGCGTCGGCTTCGGGTTGAGCTCGGCGCCGACGATCGTTGCCGTCCAGTCGGTGGTCGACTGGCGGCGCCGTGGCGTCGTGACCGGCACGAACCTGTTCTGCCGCAACCTCGGGAGCGCCGTCGGTGTGGCGGTGTTCGGCGCGATCGTCAACGCGACCCTGGCCGACCGGTTCGCGCACCCCCCGGGCAGCGTCGCCGGCCGGCTCCCCGAGCGGTCCGAGGCCGAGCGGCTGGTGCTCGACGGAGGCGCCAAACCGGGGCCGGTCACCGAGTTCCTCCGGTCCGCCCTCTTCGACGCCTCGCACCACGTGTTCGTCGGCGTCGTGGCGACGGCGCTGGTGCTCTTCGCGGTCCTGTGGCTGATGCCGCGACGCACCGAGATGCTCGACGTCAGCTGACGGCTAGAGCCGGATCGGTCCGTCCCGGCCGACGGTGGGGACGTCGACGGCGACGGTGCCCGGGTAGATCACGCCGGCCCCGGTGTTGAGCAGCACCACCTCGTCGTCCGCGCCGAGCCAACCGTCGCGGCGCAGCCGGCGGACAGCGGTGACGGTGGCGGCCCCCTCGGGACAGAGGAACATCCCCTCCAGCCGCCCGGCCAGCGCCAGGTCCGCCAGGATGTCCTCGTCGTCCACCGCGACCGCCGTACCGTCGGTGGCCCGCACGGCCTCGAGCACCAGGAAGTCGCCGAGCGCCTTGGGCACGTTGATGCCGAACGCGGCCGTCATCGCGTCCTCCCACGGCTCGGACTCGGCGGCGCCGGCCTCGAAGGCCCGCACGATCGGCGCGCACCCGGTCGACTGGACGCTGACCAGCCGTGGCAGCGGACCGGAGACCCAGCCCAGCTCGACCAGCTCGGTGAGCGCCTTGTAGATGCCGATCAGCCCCACCCCGCCGCCGGTGGGGTAGACGACCACGTCGGGCATCCGCCAGCCGAGCTGCTCGGCGATCTCGAAGCCCATCGTCTTCTTGCCCTCGATGCGGTACGGCTCCTTCAGCGTCGCCACGTCGAACCAGTCGTCGGGCGAGCCGGCCAGGGCCGAGGCGACCAGCCGCCCCGCGTCCGAGATCAGGCCGTCCACCAGTCGGAGGTCGGCGCCGGTCACGACGCACTCGGCCCGGGTGATGGTCGGCGCGCCCACCGGCATGCCCACCAGGAGGTGCAGGCCGGCGCGGGCGGCGTAGGCGGCCCAGGCGGCGCCCGCATTGCCGTTGGTGGGCATGGCCAGGCGGGTCGCCCCCAGCTCGAGGGCCCGTGACACCCCCACGGCCGCGCCGCGCGCCTTGAACGACCCTGTCGGCAGCGCCCCCTCGTCCTTGACCAGCAGCCCTGGCACCCCGATCTCGGCGCCCAGCCGCGGCGCCGGCAGCAGCGGCGTCATCCCCTCGCCTAGGGTCACGACGTGCTCGGGCGCCGACACGGGCAGCAGCTCGTGGTAGCGCCACAGGTCCGGTGCCCGCCGCGACACCTGCTCGCGGGTCGTCGTCACCGCACCGAGGTCGTAGCGCGCCAGCAGCGGTGACCCGCACGCAGGGCACAGGCCGTGCCGCACGAAGGCGTCGTGCGTGCGGCCGCACCGCGGGCACTCGAGGTGGTCCAGGGCGCTCCAGCCGGCGGCGCTCTCGATGCTGAGCATCGGGCCACGCTACGTCAGGGGCATCCCGTCAGGTCATCCGAGCCCTCATGGCGCTGACACCGTCGCCGGTGAGGTCGTCGAGGCCGGCGCGTCGACCCGACATCGCAAGCAGCAGGGCGATCGCCGGTCCGGAGACGGTCGCCCCGGACCCGTGCTCCCAGTCCACGTCGGTGGCGACGAGATGCAGTCCCTCGGAGCGCTTCTTGGCGCCGACCAGTGGCTGGGCGCCCTTGTAGAAGTCGAGGCTGGCGACGAGCGCCTCGGGGGCGCGGTTCATGGTCCGCCCGAGCGGCCGGGCCGCGTCCTCGGAGTGCACCACGATCTCGGAGATCGGGACCTGCGACGGCCCGGGCGGCGCCGATGTCCGCCCAGCGCTGGCGCGGGTCTCCGCTACCAGCTCGTCGGCGGTGCCTGCCCCGTAGCGGTGGATGTTGTTCTCGTTGAACTTCGAGAAGTTGAACGCCGCCCCCGCGAACTGGGTCACGAACGAGACCGGCGTGGTGTGGGCAGTCGCGACGCAGTGCGCGGCGACGTCCTTGACGGTCCAGCCGGCAGCGAGCGAGGGGTTGGCCCAGTCGTCCGGGGTCAGCGTCGCGAGCAGGTCCGCGAAGCGCAACCGCTCCTGGTGGACGAGGGGCCACAGGTCGGTCGAGGTCATGCCTGCGACGGTAGCCCTGTCGCCGCCTGTGCGGTCAGCTGTCGGCCGCGTCCATGGCGCGGTAGATCCGCTTCTCCGAGATCGGTGCCGGCGTGCCGAGCTGCTGGGCGAACAGGCTGACCCGCAGCTCCTCCAGCATCCACCGCACCGCCTGCACCTCGGATGCGCTGCGCCGCTCCGGCCGCAGCCCGGCCAGCCACGCCGCGTGCTCCTGCTCGACGACCTGCACCCGGGCCATCCGCTCGGCGTCCCGGCCCGGCGCGGTGAGCGCGTCGAGCCGGCGCTGCACGGCGGTCAGGTACCGCTGGAGGTCGCGCAGCCGGTCGGCGCCGGTGGCCGTGACGAAGCCAGGGTGCACGAGCCGCGCGACCTGGCTGCGGATGTCGAGCCAGGCCGGCAGCACGGCCGGGGCAGGGGTCCCCGTGACCCGCGCGGACACGTCGTGCGCCGTTGCCAGGACCTTCGCCACGGCCACCACGACGTCGTACGCCGTGCCCGGCAGCTCGGCGCGCACGGCGGCCTGCAGCCGGGTGAAGCCGGCGTCGTCGCTCGGCAGCTCGCCGTGGCGGGCCATCAGCGCGTCCAGTGCGGCCGTCACGCAGTCGTCCAGCAGGGTCGGCACCGAGCCGTTCGGGTTGTGGCCGAGAGCCAGCTTGGTCGTGTTGTCGAGCCGTGCCACCACGCCCTTGTGCGGCGAGGGCAGCGTGAGGGCCAGCTACCGGCGTACGCCGTCGTGGGTGGCCGTGTCCGCCTCGGGGCGCGTGCCCTGCACCCGCAGC
>JAVEDA010000072.1 GCA_030841195.1 Actinomycetota bacterium
GTCAAGATCCAACGCCAGACCGAGGCCGGCTACGACATCGTCGAGGCATCGCTCCCGGCGGTCGCGAGCGTGACCGCGGGCGTGGTCGAGCCGCGTTACCCGTCGTTCAAGGGGATCCTGGCGGCCAAGAAGAAGCCGGTGGAGACCTACGGGCTGGCCGACCTCGGGGTCGACGCCGGGCAGGTCGGCAGCGCCGGCGCGTGGAGCAAGGTCGAGTCGTTCGAGGCCGCCCCGCCGCGGCAGGCCGGCACCGTCGTCACGGACGACGGCGAGGGAGCGGACAAGCTCCTGGAGTTCCTCACGTCCAAGAAGTTCGTCTGAGAAGGGCTGGCACTCATGGCTGAGGTTCTCGTTCTGGTCGACCACACCGACGGTGAGGTCAAGAAGGTCACCGCCGAGCTGCTGACGTTCGCCCGCCGGCTCGGCGAGCCCGCCGCCGTGTTCGTCGGCAGCGGCTTCGAGGCCGCGAAGGAGTCGCTGGCGCAGTACGGCGCCACCAAGACCTATGTCACGGACGGGGCCGACCTCACGTCGTACCTCGTCGCACCCACGGCCGAGCTGCTCGCCAAGCTGGTCGCCGACAACAAACCTGCCGCGGTCCTGCTCACGTCCGGCGCGGAGGGCAAGGAGATCGCCGGCCGGCTCGCGGTGAAGACCGGCTCCGGCGTACTGACCGACGCGACCGACGTGACGGCCGCGGGCGGCTCCATTACTGCCGAGCAGCCGGTGTTCGGCGGCTCGACGGTGGTGCGCTCGACCGTGACGACGGGGACGCCGATCATCACCGTCCGGCCCAACTCGGTCGCCGCCGAGGCGGCGGACGGCTCGGCCGAGAGGGTCGACGTCAGCATCGAGGTGTCCGAGGCCGCCAAGGGCGCCCGGATCACCGACCGGGTGGTCGAGGAGAAGGGCGAGCGGCCGGAGCTGTCCGAGGCCGCCATCGTGGTCTCCGGCGGCCGAGGTGTCGGCTCCGGCGAGAACTTCTCGGTGATCGAGGCGCTGGCCGACTCCCTCGGTGCGGCCGTCGGCGCCAGCCGGGCGGCCACCGACGCGGGCTGGTACCCCCACCAGCACCAGGTCGGGCAGACCGGCAAGACCGTCAGCCCGCAGCTCTACATCGCGGCCGGCATCTCCGGTGCGATCCAGCACCGCGCCGGCATGCAGACCTCCAAGACGATCGTGGCGATCAACAAGGACCCCGAGGCCCCGATCTTCGAGCTGGTCGACTTCGGGGTGGTCGGCGACCTGCACCAGGTCGTGCCCGCCCTCACCGAGAAGGTCAAGGCCCGCAAGGGCTGACCCGGGCGCGTCGTACGTCGTCTCGTCCGTGGGCACGCCCGCCCTACCGCGCCCAACCTGCACCTACCGCGGTGAATTCAGCGCGGTCGACCACCAACGATCACGGAACCGTGATCATTTCGAGCCAGGGCGCCGGGACGTAGACTCCTCCGGCGATGACTCACAGCTCTGGCGGCAGCTTCTACCTCGACCACGCGGCGACCACGCCGATGGTCCCCGAGGCGGTCGAGGCGATGGCGGCCCGGCTGGGGGACGTCGGCAACCCGTCGTCGCTGCACGCGTCCGGCCGGGCCGCCCGGCGGCTGGTCGAGGAGGCCCGCGAGACGCTTGCCGCCGCGCTCGGGGCGCGGCCCAGCGAAGTCCTGTTCACCGGCGGCGGCACCGAGTCGGACAACCTCGCGGTCAAGGGGCTCTACTGGCAGCGCCGTAGCGAGGACCCGGACCGGCGCCGCATCCTGGCCAGTGCGGTCGAGCACCACGCGGTGATGGACGCCGTGCTCTGGCTGGCCGAGCACGAGGGCGCGGTGGTCGAGTGGCTGCCCGTCGACCCCGCCGGCCGGGTGCACCCGGAGACGCTCGAGACCGCTCTCGCGGCGGACCCCGGTTCGGTCGCGCTGGTCACGGTCATGTGGGCCAACAACGAGGTCGGCACCGTCCAGCCGGTCGAGGCGCTGGCCGCGGTCGCGTCGGCGTACGACGTGCCGTTCCACTCCGACGCGGTGCAGGCGTTCGGGGCGCTCCCGCTCGACTTCGCGGCCAGCGGCCTGGACGCGATGACCGTCACAGGGCACAAGTTCGGCGGCCCGCTCGGATCCGGGCTGCTGGTGCTCGGCCGGACCGTCGACCTGGTGCCCGTCCTGCACGGTGGCGGGCAGGAGCGCGACGTGCGCTCGGGCACCCTGGACATGCCGGCGATCGTGGGCCTGGCCGCGGCGGCCGAGGTGGCCGTCAAGCGCCGGGCCGAGCGCGCGGAGCGCATCGCCGGCCTGCGTGACGACCTGGTACGCCGGGTGCTCGAGGTCGTGCCGGACGCCGTCCTCGGCGGTGACCCGCGGCTGACGGCGGAGCACCGCCTGCCCGGCAACGCGCACTTCTCCTTCCCCGGCTGCGAGGGCGACGCCCTGCTCCTGCTGCTGGACGCCCGCGGCATCGAGTGCTCGACCGGCTCGGCCTGCTCGGCCGGGGTCCCGCAGCCGAGCCACGTGCTGCTGGCGATGGGCGTGCCCGAGGCGCTGGCCCGTGGGTCGCTGCGGTTCTCCCTCGGGCACACCTCCACCCAGGCCGACGTCGACGCCGTCGCCGAGGCGATCGGCCCGGTGGTCGAGCG
>JAVEDA010000082.1 GCA_030841195.1 Actinomycetota bacterium
CGGCCCGAAGACGTCGACGAGGAGCCGGTAGAGCGTGTCCGCCTGGTACCCGGAGTCCTTGCGGCGGTAGCTCAGGAAGACCTGCGACGCAGGACCTGCTCGATGGTCTGCCGGCACGTCGCCGTCCCCTCGCGCCGTCACTGCCGCCGTCGCGGCCAGCCTAGTCACGCCGGCCGACGATGCGGAGGCGCCGACGGTCAGCCCTCCGGCGGCGTCCAGGGGTCGGTGCGCTGCATGCCCGCCGCCCGGCCCTTCCCCGAGATCACCAGCGCCATCTTCCGCGACGCCTCGTCGATCATCTCGTCGCCGATCATCGCGGCGCCGCGCTTCCCGCCCGCCTCCGACGTGTAGTAGCCGTACGCGTCGAGGATGTTCTCGGCGTGGTCGAAGTCGGCCTGCGTCGGCGAGTAGACCTCGTTCGCCGCCTCGATCTGGCCCGGGTGCAGCACCCACTTGCCGTCGAAGCCCAGCGCCGCCGACCGGCCGGCCACCCGCCGGAAGCCCTCGACGTCCTTGATCTGCAGGTACGGCCCATCGATCGCCTGCAGGTCGTAGGTGCGGGCCGCCATCAGGATCCGCATCAGGATGTAGTGGTACGCGTCGCCGACGTCGTAACCCGGTGGCTGCTCGCCGACGACCAGCGACTTCATGTTGATGCTGGCCATGAAGTCGGCCGGGCCGAAGATGACCGTCTCGACCCGCGGCGACGCACCGGCGATCGCGTCCACCTCGACCAGGCCTTTGGCGTTCTCGATCTGGGCCTCGATGCCGATCCGGCCGACCTCGAGCCCCAGCGTCTTCTCCAGCTGGGTCAGCAGCAGGTCCAGCGCGTGCACTTGGGACGCGGTCTGCACCTTGGGCAGCATCACCGCGTCGAGGTCGGCGCCGGCACCTTCCACGACGGCGATGACGTCGCCGTAGGTCCACTGCGTGGTCCAGTCGTTGACCCGCACCACCCGGGTCTTGCCGGCCCAGTCGCCCTCGGTCAGCGCTGCGACGATGTTGGCGCGGGCGTCGACCTTGGCCAGCGGCGACACCGAGTCCTCGAGGTCGAGGAACACCTGGTCGGCCGGCAGCCCCTGGGCCTTGCCGAGCATCTTGGGGTTCGAGCCCGGCACCGCCAGGCAGGAACGGCGCGCGCGCGAGGTCCGGGTCACGGCGGTCAGGCTACCGACGGGCTAGTCCGCCGCGATGCCGGGCTCCAGCTCGTCGCCGGCCGACGAGATGACGATGCCGAGCCCGACCAGCAGGAGCAGCGCGGCCGGCACCGCCTCGACCGGCGGCATCTGGCCGAGCGCCGCCGCCGCGATGAGTGCGGCGCCGGGCACCTCGAGCAGCAGCACCAGGCTCACGACGGTCGGGCTGGTCGTGCGCAGCACCAGGTTGAACACCGAGTGCCCGAGCAGCTGCGCGCCGAGGGTCAGGGCGAGCAACTGCAGCCAGGTGGTGCCGCTGAAGCCGCCGAGCTGGACCCCGCCGAGGACACAGGCGACGAGCAGGGCGAGGGCGGCCGTCGAGTAGCAGAGCGCCGTGTACGACGTGGTGCTCACCGTGCGGCGCACCTCGGCGCCGGCCACCGTGTAGAGCGCGCCGAAGATGCCCCCCAGCAGCGCGAGCAGGTCGCCGATGAGCGCCTCGGCGTCCAACGAGAAGTCGACCCCGGTCAACACGACGACCGCGACCAGCGAGATCGCGATGCCCAGCCAGGCCCGGCGCGGCACCTCGTGCCCCATCGCCCGGGCGAGCAGCGCCACCCAGACCGGCTGGGTCGCCACGATCGCGGTGGCCGAGGCGACCGAGGTGTAGCGCAGGCTCGGCACCCAGGTCGCGAAGTGCAGGGCCAGCAGGGCACCGGCGCCCACGGCCCACTGCACCTCACGTCGCGACAGCCCGGCCAGCTCGGTACGCCGGGTGACCAGCGCGGCGGGCCAGATCGCCGCGAGCGCGAGCACGTTGCGCCAGAGGGCCACCGCCAGCGCGGGGGCCGCTATCGCCGCCATCAACGGCCCGGACGTCGACACGGCCAGGACACCGATGCCCATCAGGAGGAGGTCGGCCCGCGGTGGGCGCCCCACCGTGCTCGGCCGGGCTGCTGGCTCGGTCACGGCGCCCATCCTCCGGCACGAGCTGTGGTGTGGGACGCTCGGCAGGTGATCGTCGACCGGGACGCCGAGATGGCTCGTGCGCTGGTCGAGGAGGCCTGCCGCAAGTCGGCCCTGGTGTGGCTCCGGCCGATCGGGGCGGACCGCAGCCAGGCGGTGTGGCACGTCTGGGTCGACGGTGCCGTGCACGTCGTGGCGGGCGGCATCGAGCAGCCGCTGCCGGACCTCGCGGACGGCAGCGAGGTCGACGTCACCGCACGCAGCAAGGACACGTGGGGCCGGATGGTCACGTTCCGCGCCACGGTCACCACCGTGGCGCCGGGCGACGGCGCCTGGGACACGGTCGTCACCGAGCTGCACGCCAAGCGGCTCAACCCCCCGGACGGCGAGGCGCAGCCCGCTCGGTGGGCCCGCGAGTCCCGGGTCGTCCGGATCGAGCCGACCGGCCACCTCGTCGAGGCGCCGGGGCACCTGTCGCACCGGTCCCACGCCGCTGAGCCCCCCGGGTCGCCGGCCACCACCCGCGGGCCGCTGCCGTTCGTCGTGGGCCGCCGGGCCCGGCGCCGGACCTAGCTGGCGAGCTTGTCGACGTCGACGACCTCGGCGGCCGGCGGGGCAGACACGGTCACCTTCTCGTCCCAGTCGCTGAACCTGGCCCGACCCTGCGAGTCGGAGCCGGGATCGGGCACGACCAGCAGCGGATGGGGCTTGTCGGCGTGGCCGTCGACCGCGCGGCCCTTCACGCGCTTCACGGCTCCCTCTGGCGTCAGCAGCTCGTCGGTCACCGACTCGATCGAGGTCATCTCGGTGACGTTCTTGAGCTTCGGGTCCGCAGCCGAGCCCTTCAGCCACTTCCCGTCGAGCAGCTTGGCCACCTCCGGCCCGACCGAGTCGACCCAGAACTGGTGGTCACCCTGGAGGTACACGCTCTGGCCGATGACCCGCACCTTCAGCGTCTTCCCACCGGTGGTGATCGTGCCGGCGGCGTTGCTGCCGGCGATCCGGACGTCCAGGTCGACCGGGTCGTCGCCGGACTCCACGAGCACCTGCGCGGCCGTGAGACCGTCCAGCGGTGCCGAGCTGGCCCGTCCGAAGTGGTGGCGTCGCGGGTCGCGTCGCCACCGTGTCGGTACCCACCGCGCCGGTAGCCTGAACCCGTGAGCGGCGCGCCGACAAGGGTCTACATCGCGCGCCTGGCCGGTACCCCGCTCTTCGACCCGATGGGCGACCAGGTCGGCCGGGTGCGCGACGTCGTCGTGTCCCTGCGGCTCGGGCCGGAAGAACCTCGGGTGCTCGGCCTCGTGGTCGAGGTGCCGGGACGGCGGCGCATCTTCGTGCCGATGACGCGGGTCACCTCGATCGACGCCGGCCAGGTCATCACCACCGGCCTGGTCAACATGCGGCGGTTCCAGCAGCGCCCCACCGAGACCCTGGTCCTCGGCGAGATGCTGGACCGCACCGTCACGCTGCTCGAGGACGGAACGTCGGCCGTCCTCGAGGACGTCGGCATGGAGCAGCAGCGCACCCGAGACTGGGCCGTGACCCGGCTGTTCGTCCGGCGCCCCGGCAAGGGGCTCCGGCGCCGCGGTGAGACCCTCACCGTCGAGTGGCGGGACGCGGGCGGCCTGCAGGTCGAGGAGTCCGGCCAGGGCGCGGCCAACCTGCTGGCCACCTTCGAGAAGCTCAACGCCGCGGACCTCGCGGGGGTGCTGCACGAGCTCTCCGCCAAGCGCCGGGTCGAGGTGGCTGCGGCGCTGGACGACGAGAGGCTCGCCGACGTCCTCGAGGAGCTGCCCGAGGAGGACCAGGTCGAGATCCTCGGCGAGCTCGAGGAGGAACGCGCCGCCGACGTCCTGGAGGCGATGCAGCCCGACGACGCGGCCGACCTGCTGTCCGAGCTCCCGCACGCCGACGCCGAGAAGCTGCTCGAGCTGATGGAGCCGGACGAGGCCGCTCCCCTGCGCCGCCTGCTCGCCTACTCCGACGACACCGCCGGCGGGATGATGACGACCGAGCCCGTCATC
>JAVEDA010000097.1 GCA_030841195.1 Actinomycetota bacterium
TGTAGCCGAGCTGCTTGAGTGACCGGACCAGGCCGACGCCGTCCTCGAACACCGCGCCCTGGGCGATCAGGTCGGGCTTCTTGTTCTTCAACGTGTTGGCGATGGTCTGGAAGTTGGTCGTGTCCGCGGGGTAGACGGAGGAGTAGACCGTCTTCACGCCGAGCGCCTCGAGCTGCTTCTGCATCGACTCGATGACCGGGCGGGTGAACGGGTCGTCCTGGGTCGGATAGGCCGCGGTGGCCGGCCGCTGGTCGGCGGGCAGCGACTTGACCCAGTCGACGAACACGTCGGCCTGGTGCGGTGCGGTGGCCGGCTGGGCGAAGAACAGGTACTTGAAGCCGCGGGTGAACATGTCCGGTGCGCCACCGGCCGGCTCGACGAAGACGTAGCCGTTCTTCTCGGCCACGGCGGACGCCGGGAAGTTGAGCAGCGAGGAGAAGGTGCCCAGCACCAGGTCGACCTTGTCCTGGGTGATCAGCTTGGTGTAGTCGGAGACCACGGTGTCCTGGTTGGACGCGTCGTCGACGATCTTGAGCTTGACCTGGCGGCCGAGCACCCCGCCGTTGGCGTTCACCATGTCGGCCCAGACCTGGTAGCCGCGCTTGGCCTCGCCACCGGGCTGGGAGAAGTCACCGGTCAGCGGCAGCGAGATGCCGATCGTGAGCGGGCCCTTGGCCGCGCCGCCACCGCTGCCGCCTCCCCCCGGGGCACTGCTGCCGCCGCAGGCGGCCAACACCAGGGCGGCGACCGTTCCGACGGCCGCCAGGGCCAGCGAACGGCGGGCCCGTCGCGATGAGGTGGGATGAGACGACTCGGTCATGCGCCCTCCTGGGGTGGCACCGGGGTCCGCAATCGATTGCGATAGGGGCATCTTGGAGACCTGGGCGGGGACTGTCAAGGGTTAACCGGCCGTTACCGGTGCGTTACGGCAATCGATTGTGAGTAGTGTGCACCGACATGAGCGGGTCTCCGACTCCCCTGGTGCTCGGCACCTTCTCGCCCTCGGTGCTGCTCCGGACCGCCCGCCGGACCGGGGTGCTGGACCGGCACGGCCTCGCCGTCGAGGAGCGCCCGGTGCCCTCGTCACCGGCCCAGTTCGCCGCGCTCGAGGCCGGGTCGCTGGATGCCGCCCTGACCAGCCCCGACAACGTGGTCGCCTACCGGTTCCTGCCCGGCAACCCGCTCGGCAGCACCCGGGACGTGCGCATCGTCTCCGCCGTCGACCGCGGCCTCGGTCTCGCCCTGTACGCCGGTCCGGGCCCTGACGGTAGCGCCGCGGGCTTGGAGGGCATCGCTGCCCTGCGCGGCCAGGTGGTCGGCGTGGACGTCGCGGCGTCCGGCTTCGCGTTCGCCCTGTTCGAGATCCTCGGCCGGGCCGGGTTGCGCCGCGACGACTACGAGCTGGCCGAGCTCGGCTCGACACCCAAGCGGCTGGACGCGCTGCTGGAGGGCCGGTGTGCCGCGACCATGCTCAACGCCGGCAACGACCTCAAGGCGGACGACGCCGGGCTGGTGCGGCTGGCCGACGTCACGTCGGTCGCCGCCCCGTACCTCGGCACCGTCCTCGCCGTGCAGGGTGAGCCGACGCCGGCCGTGCGGTCGCTCGCGGCGGCACTGGTCGAGACCGGCGAAGCGGTGCGGTCCGACCCGTCAGCGCGAGCAGCCGCGCTGGCCGAGGCCGAGGCGACCGGCCTCGCGGCGCATCTCGCGCAGCGTTACGTCGACGGCCTGCTCGACCCCGACCACGGGCTGGTCGAGGGCGGCATCGTCGACGCGGCGTCGCTCGCGTCGGTGGTCGACCTGCGGCGACGGCACCTGCCACCAGAGGTGGCTGCTCTGCTCGACGGGGCGGGCGACCCGGCGTACGGCCTGGTCGATGACGGCTTCCGCGCGAAGGGGTGAGCACTACGCTGCCGAGCGTGCGCCCGCCGACCTTGCGTGACGTCGCCCGCGAGGCCGGAGTGCACCCTGCCACCGCCTCCCGCGCGCTGAACCCGGCGACCCGCGCCCTGGTCAACGGCGAGACCGTGACGCGGGTGCAGAAGGTCGCCGACGCGCTGGGCTACCGGCCCAACCCGATCGCCCGATCGCTGAAGACGTCGCGCTCGGCGACCGTGGGGCTGGTCATCCCGGACCTCACCAACCCGCTGTTCCCGCCGATCGTGCGCGGCATCGAGGACGTGCTCGCGCCGGCGCACTACAACGCGTGGTTGGTCAACACCGACAACGACGCCGAGCGCGAGGAGTCGCTGGTCGACTCGCTGCGGTCGCGTCAGGTCGAGGGCTTGATCGTCGCGACCGCGCGGCTCGTCCACCCTTTGCTCGACCGGCTGCAGGCTGAGGGCGTGCGGATGGTGCTCATCAACCGTCGCACGGCCGGGTCGTCGATCCCGTCCGTCACCGCCGACGACGCGTCGGGGATCGACACCGCGGTCGGCCACCTGGTCGGTCTCGGGCACCGCCGGATCGCGCACCTCGCCGGCCCGCAGGACACGTCGACCGGGCTGGTGCGACGGCGGGCGTTCGTCGCGGCGCTGCGCGAGCGCGGCCTGGACGACGACCCGGCGCTGGTGGCGGACTGCCCGGCCTGGAGCGAAGAGGAGGGTGCGCGGGCGCTGCGCGGCCTGCTCGACTCCGGCGTGGAGTTCACCGCCGTGATCGCCGGCAACGACCTGCTCGCGCTCGGTTGTTACGACGTGTTCCGGGAGCGCGACATCACCTGTC
>JAVEDA010000148.1 GCA_030841195.1 Actinomycetota bacterium
ACTGACGTGCCAGCGGAGGAATCGGCGGACGAGAAGGGCTGAGATCGAGCAACCGAACGCAGTGGGCGTGACCGGCGGCAGCCAACACGTGCTGGTTCTCAACTGCGGCAGCTCCTCGGTCAAGGCCGCCCTGGTCGACCCGAGCACCGGCGAGCGCACGGTGACCGCACTGGCAGAACGCGTCGGCACCAGCGACGTGACGCTGCAGGTGAGGCGTGGTTCCGACGAGCCGACCGTCGCGCCGGATGGCGACTCACACTCGGACATCGTGGGCGCCATCCTCTCCGCGCTGACCGAGGAGGAACGGGCCGACGTGTCCGGCGTCGGGCACCGGGTGGTGCACGGTGGACGCCGGTTCGCCTCGTCCGTGCCCATCGACGACGACGTGATGGCGGCCTTGCGCGAGCTGACGGATCTCGCCCCACTGCACCTGCCGGCGAATCTCGCCGGGATCGAGTCGGCCCGCGAACAGCTGCCGCAGCTGACACACGTCGCGGTGTTCGACACGGCGTTCCACCAGACGATGCCACCGGTCGCTTACCGATATGCCGTGCCGACCGGGTGGTTCGAGCAGCACCACGTCCGTCGCTATGGCTTCCACGGCACCAGTCATCGCTACGTTTCCGCCCGCGCCGCGGAGCTGCTCGACCGGCCGCTGGAGTCGCTCGCCATGGTGACGCTGCACCTCGGCAATGGCTGCAGCGCCGCCGCCATCCGCGACGGCGAGTCCGTCGACACCACGATGGGTCTCACACCGCTGGAGGGCCTGGTGATGGGCACTCGAAGCGGTGATATCGACCCGGGCGTGCTCGGCTACGTCGCTGACCGCTTGAGCATGGACTTGCCCGGCCTGCTCGAGGTGCTCAACACCAAGAGCGGGTTGCTGGGGCTTTCCGGCATGAGCAATGACATGCGTACGCTCGACACCGCCGCCCGCCGTGGGTCGGTCGACGCGGCCCTCGCCATCGAGGTCTTCTGCTATCGCGCGGCGAAGTCTGTCGGCGCGCTCGCTGTCGCTCTTGGCCGGCTCGACGCCGTCGTCTTCGCCGGCGGCATCGGGGAGAACGACGCCTCCGTGCGCGGCGCGATCCTGGCCCGTCTCGGGGTCCTCGGGATCCACGCGGACCCCGATGCGAACGACGACCACGGCCGGGGCAGCGGGGGACGGATCAGCAGTGCGGACTCGTCGGCCGTCGCCCTCGTCGTGCCCACCGACGAGGAGCTCCTCATCGCGCAGGACGCAGCGGAGCTGTCCCGGTGACGCGCATCGTGCTCGTGGTGCCCACTGGGCACGGGGTCGGGCTGACCGCGACCTGCCTCGGGCTGGTCGAGGCGCTCCTGCAGCAGGCGGTCAATGTCGGCTTCTACAAGCCGCTGGCGCAGCCGGGTCCTGCCGGACCGGTGACCGACCGGTCGACGGGGTTGATCCGGCTGACCACGGCGTTGCGCCCGCCCGAGCCCCTCGAGGCGAGCGAGGTGGAACGACGCCTCGGCGACGGTGCCCTGGACTCCCTCATGGAGGACGTTCTCGCTGCATCCGAGCCACTGCTGCACGAGCACGACGTGCTGGTTGTCGAGGGTCTCGTGCCGGGCTCGGGCCTGGTCTACTCGGGGCGAGTCAACCTGCTGCTCGCGAAGGCTCTCGACGCAGACGTGCTGCTCGTTGGCGCGCCCACTGACACCGACATCGACCACCTGGCCGAAACGATGGCGATCGCTGCGCGCAGCTATCGCGCGGGCGAACACGACCGAGTGGTGGGTGCCGTGGTCAACCGGCTGCCCGCGGCTGATGCCGCCACCGTCGAGCGACTGCGGGTCGCCCTGGAGGGACGTGGCATCCCACTGGTCGCGGCCCTGGCTTACCGCGAGTCCCTGATCTGGCCGCGACTGCGCGACATCATGGCCGGCCTGAACGTCACCGTGCTCAACGAGGGTGACCACGACCGCCGGGTCAAGGGTGTCATCGTGGCGGCCCAGGCCGTGCCCGGTGTCCTCCCGCTGCTGCAGGAAGGCCGGCTGGTCATCGTGCCGGGCGACCGGCACGAGGTGATCCTCAGCGTGTGCCTCGCGGCGATGAACGGCACCCGGCTGGCCGGACTGCTGCTGACCGTCGGGCTCGAGCCGGATCCGCGAGTGTGGGCGCTGTGCGAGCCGGCGGTTACCACCGGTCTGCCCGTCCTGCTCACCGAGGAGTACAGCTACGAGACAGCCACGCTGGTGCGCGGCTTCGACAACGAGGTGCCGGTCGACGACGCCGAGCGGGCCGGAGCCGTCATGTCCGCCGTGGCCGACGGGTTCGACCCGGGCTGGCTCGCCGGGCTGCCGACACCCAGTCACGTCCCGCGGCTGAGTCCGCCGGCGTTCCGCCGACGGCTGACCACCGCCGCTCGCAAAGCCGATCGGCGCATCGTGCTGCCCGAGGGCGCAGAGCCCCGGACGCTGCAGGCCGCCGTCATCTGCCAGGAGTCCGGCATCGCGCGCTGTGTGTTGCTCGCGCCCCCGAGAGACGTAGCGGCCCAGGCAGCGGGTCTCGGGCTCAACCTGCCTGCGAGCCTGGAAATTCTCGACCCGGCCGACTTCGGCGGCCACCACGTCGAAGCACTCGTCGCAGCCCGTCGGCACAAGGGCATGACAGTTGAGGTCGCCCGCGATCAGCTGGCGGATCCGATCATGCTGGGCACCGTCATGCTGCACCTCGGCGAAGTCGACGGGCTGGTCGCCGGCGCCATACACACCACAGCCGCCACGCTGC
>JAVEDA010000169.1 GCA_030841195.1 Actinomycetota bacterium
GTACACGCCCTACCAGCCGGAGATCTCGCAGGGCCGGCTCGAGGCGCTGCTCAACTTCCAGACCGTGGTCACCGACCTGACGGGGCTGCCGGTCGCGGGCGCCAGCCTGCTCGACGAGGCGACCGCCGCCGCCGAGGCCATGACCCTCGCGCGGCGCACCAGCAAGGCCCCGGCGGACGCGGTCTTCGTCGTCGACACCGACGTGCTGCCGCAGACCCTGGCGGTGATCGAGACCCGGGCCGAGCCGCTCGGGCTCGAGGTGGTCGTCGCCGACGTGCCCGGCGACGGGCTGCCCGACCGGGACGTCTTCGGCATGCTCCTGCAGTACCCCGGCACGTCCGGTGCAGTGCGCGACCTGGCCGCCGTGGCGGCGGCTGCAAAGGACAAGGGTGCCCTGGTCGCGGTCGCGGCCGATCTGCTCGCGCTGACCTTGCTCCGGTCGCCTGCCGAGCTCGGCGCCGACATCGCCGTGGGCACCACTCAGCGGTTCGGGGTGCCGATGGGCTTCGGCGGCCCGCACGCCGGTTACCTGGCCGTCCGTCAGGGCCTCGAACGGCAGCTGCCCGGCCGGCTGGTCGGTGTCTCCAAGGACGACGACGGCCGCCCGGCGTACCGGCTGGCTCTGCAGACCCGCGAGCAGCACATCCGCCGGGAGAAAGCCACCAGCAACATCTGCACAGCGCAGGTGCTGCTCGCCGTCGTCGCCGGCATGTACGCCGTCTACCACGGCCCGGACGGACTGCGCGCGATCGCCCGGCGGACGCACGCCTACGCAGCCGCGCTCGCCGCCGGGCTGCGGTCCGTCCAGGGTGTGGAGATCGTGCACGACGCGTTCTTCGACACCGTCCTGGCCCGTACGCCGGGTAGGGCTGACGCCGTGGTCACCGCGGCCCGAGAGCGCGGGGTCAACCTGCGCCTCATCGACGCCGACCACGTCGGGATCACCACGGACGAGACGACGACCCGCGAGCACCTCGCGGCGGTGTGGGCCGCGTTCGGTGCCGAGGTCGACGGGTCCGACGCCGACCGGCTGGCGGGCGAGGACCGGCTGCCCGCCGAGATGCTGCGCCACGACGAGGTGCTGACCCACCCGGTGTTCCACGCGCACCGGTCCGAGACCGCGATGCTGCGCTACCTGCGCAAGCTCTCGGACCGCGACCTGGCCCTGGACCGCTCGATGATCCCGCTCGGCTCCTGCACGATGAAGCTCAACGCCACCGCCGAGATGGAGCCGATCACCTGGCCGGAGTTCGCGGCCGTGCACCCGTTCGCGCCGGTCGAGCAGGCCGCCGGCTACCTCGAGCTGATCGCTCAGCTGGAGTCGTGGCTGTGCGAGGTGACCGGCTACGACGCCGTCTCGCTGCAGCCGAACGCGGGGTCGCAGGGTGAGCTGTCCGGACTGTTGGCGATCCGCGCGTTCCACCGGGCCAACGGGCAGGGCGGGCGGACCACCTGCCTGATCCCGTCCAGTGCGCACGGCACCAACGCGGCGTCCGCGGTGATGGCCGGCATGAAGGTCGTCGTGGTGAAGACCGCCGACGGCGGCGACGTCGACCTCGACGACCTACGGGCGAAGGTCGAGGAGCATCGCGACGACCTCGCCGCGATCATGGTCACCTATCCGTCCACGCACGGGGTGTTCGAGCAGGACATCTCCGAGCTGTGCGCGCTGGTGCACGAGGCCGGCGGCCAGGTCTACGTCGACGGGGCCAACCTCAACGCGCTGGTCGGCGTCGCCCGGCCGGGGCACTTCGGCGCCGACGTGTCGCACCTGAACCTGCACAAGACGTTCTGCATCCCGCACGGTGGCGGCGGTCCCGGCGTCGGCCCGGTCGGTGTGCGCGCGCACCTGGCGTCCTACCTGCCCAACCACCCGATGCGGCCGGAGGCCGGCCCGGCGTCCGGTGTCGGACCGGTGTCGGCGGCACCCTGGGGCTCTGCCGGCATCCTGCCGATCTCGTGGGCCTACGTGCGACTGATGGGCGGCGAGGGGCTGACCCGTGCCACCCAGGTCGCCATCCTCAACGCCAACTACGTCGCGGCCCGGCTCGGCCCGCACTACCCCGTCCTCTACACCGGCCGGTCCGGGCTGGTGGCGCACGAGTGCATCGTCGACCTGCGCCCGATCACCAAGGAGACCGGCGTCACCGTCGACGACGTCGCGAAGCGGCTCATCGACTACGGCTTCCACGCCCCCACCATGTCGTTCCCGGTGGCCGGCACCCTGATGATCGAGCCGACCGAGAGCGAGGACCTGGCCGAGCTGGACCGGTTCTGCGAGGCGATGATCGCGATCCGGGACGAGGTGTCGCGGGTCGGGTCGGGCGAGCTGGACGTCACCGACAACCCGCTGCACGGTGCCCCGCACACGGCGGCTGCGCTGACGGGGGACTGGGCGCACGGCTACAGCCGGGCCGAGGCGGTCTTCCCGTCCGGGGTGGACCCGGCCTCGAAGTACTGGCCGCCGGTGCGGCGGATCGACGGCGCCTACGGCGACCGCAACCTCATCTGCAGCTGCCCGCCGGTGGACAGCTACACCGAGTGACCCGACCCGCCCCCTGAGTCGGCTCGCAAATGATCACGGAACCGTGATCGTTGGTGCTCGACCGCGCTGAATTCGTCGCGGTAGGCAGAGGTTCACCGCGGTAAGGCCCTCAGCGGCCAGGTCGCGCACGGCAGGGCCGCGGTAGTGCAGCGGCAGCGGTCGAGCCGGCCTCAGGTCAGGCGGCGACGCGCTGGACGTCGGTGGGACGGTGCGGGTCGATGACCCGGCCGTCCGGAAGCAGCTCGCCGGTGTCCTCGAACAGCAGGACGCCGTTGCACAGCAGGCTCCATCCCTGCTCCGGGTGGCAGGCAACCGTGTGCGCGGCCTCCCGGTCGGGGGCCTCGGCTGAGGGGCAGTGCGGTTGGTGCGAACACATGGTCTGCGGCTTCCAGTTGTGGCACGTACGGTGGTGTGACCTGAGTCTCAAACTCTCCCCCCTTAGTGTCGGTCCGTGCAGTCGCAACATGAGGGCTGACCCGAACTACGTGTGGAAATGGACCGAACGGATGATCTGCTTGGGGACGACAGGTCAGGTCCGGACGGGTGATGGGGGATCCGCGTGAGCCAGGTGGTCGCGGTCGCACCCGCGCTGCCGGAGCACCGGCACAGCCAGTCGGAGATCACCGACGCCTTCGCCGAGGTGGTCCTGCCCGCCGGCATGGACCGGGCGGTGCTCGACCGGCTGCACCGGGCCACCGGCGTGACGCACCGCCACCTGGCGCTGCCGCTGGCCGACTACCCGGGGCTGGCCGGCTTCGGGGCCGCCAACGATGCCTTCATCGAGGTGGGCACCAAGCTCGGTGCCCAAGCGATCCGCGACGCGTTGGCCACGGCCGGCCTCGAGCCCACCGACGTCGACGTGCTGGTCTCGACGTCGGT